>JAQGHT010000820.1 GCA_028291565.1 Planctomycetaceae bacterium
GCACTACGTATTCCGAAGATTTCAAGGCGTAGTGCAAAAGCCCGAATCCACCCAGGCAAGCTGGGTGGGGAATGATCACGTCTTTTGGCTCTTCCGCCAATCGGCTAAAGTGTTACCAACGCACGATCTATCCGTCGGCTTCCTTGCAGACGGATCGATCGTAATTCGCCAGGCGGATCTTGCAGTCATGAGTAATTCACAGCCGAGCACCCAGTCTGCAGCGGAACGACGATCGGCAGAAGCCGAGGTGCAGACGCTCGTTGCCAAATTCGCGCCCGCGAATCTTCGTCTCGTAGGCGCAGTGCGACGGTGCTTGCGAAAGCGTCTGCCCACGGCCCATGAGTTGGCGTATGAATATCGCGACTGGTTCGTCATCAGCTACTCACCGAACGAGCATGGGTACGAGGGCGTTCTTGCAATCCGCGGGAGCGCGGACGGCGTTAAACTGTACTTCAATAGTGGTAAGGAATTGCCGGATCCTGAGAAATTGTTGCAGGGGTCTGGCAAGCAGACGCGCTGGATGCACCTGGAGAGCGCGTCTGCCCTCGCTCGTCCCGAGGTCGCGAGCCTGATCGACGAAGCCATCGCTCTCAGTCGCGCGCCGTTCGCGAGCGCCGGCCGCGGGCCGGTGGTCATTCGTTCGGGATCGGTCAAGTAGTGCCGGCGACATCGCGCCGCCCAGCAAATTAAGAATTTGACCCCGGCTATCTCGGGGCAGACTTTTATGCAATTGACGTGAGAGAACACCATGCAAGACGATATCGTGACGTTGTTCGAATATGATCGCTGGGCCAATTCCAAGGTCTTCGATGCCTGCCGCAAACTGACTGCCGAACAGTTCGTCGCTGAGCCAGTTCCTGGCTGGTCGTCGGTGCGCTCGACCGTCTACCACATCGCCATGGCAACTGAATTCAATTTGCGCTCGTTTGGCGGCGGTTCTGATGACCCTTTCCCGGCCGAAACCGATCTGGCTACGGTGGACGATGTCGCGCAGTTGCTGGAACGTTCCTACCGCCGCTTTGAGGAATTGCGCCCCACTCTGACGGTGGAATGGCTCAACGCATTGCTGACGCTGCATGCGATCGGCCGCTCTTTCACGCTACCGCGGTGGGCAATACTGCGCCACATTGTCAATCACTCCAGCTATCACCGCGGTCAAATCGCCTCCAAGCTCAAGCGGTTCGGGATCGAACAATCGATCACGGACTTTTTCTGGTGGGCGATTGAGCAAATTCCGCAACAGAAGTGAACGACATGGCCGGGCGGCCCGGCGTCGACCCTTCGGTGAAGCTGCCGAACACCCTGTTGCAGCAGACTGTGGCCCTGTTATCGTTCGATAGGCCGGAAATTGGAGTCAGTGATATGATGACAGCTCGTGCCGTTCTCGTCGTCTTCGTCCTATCGGTGAGTCTGGTCCGGGCGGCAATCCCACCATTACCCGACGCGTTGTCAACCGCCTATGAAGCGGCACTGGTCGATCTGCGGGCTGGTATGGATCGCCAGACGATCGCCGACCGCCTCCAGCCCCTGGTTGACAAACACCCTAAGAGTTTCTCCGCTGAGGTGGCCCGAGCCTTTCTGTTGGATCTGACGGCTTCCGCCAAGAACCCGCCCGCCAAGCAGGGCGAGCCGCCGGAAAAGCGGCTGGCTGAGGTTCGCATCCCTTACAATATCCTCGAGTATGATGCGAATTGGGACAAGCCGCTCAAGAACTACGTGGCGGAGAACCCAAACGATCCGGCTGTGGAATTGGTCGCTGCGGAGCGGTCCGTGATTACGCGGTTGATTCCACTGCTCAGCGACCGTTCCCCGGCGCGATGTCCAAGAACAAATTTCATGGGCGAGCTCAGTGTGCAGCCACGTGTCTGTAATCTCGCCTTGAAACCCATCGAATACCACAGCCAGTGCCGCTTTGCCCAGACTAAGTATTTGCATGCCCTTCCGCAGGCCGAACGCGAGCTGGTGGCCCAAAGACTTTGAGTATCGTATCGACGGCACCGATGCCGAGCGACTCGCGGCGATCCAGAAAGCTCAGGCCTGGTGGACAGCCGAGGGCCAGACAAAATACAGCTTTGACTACATCGAAAAAGAGCTCGTCCGTGCGAAGTTGCAGCCCTCGCCGCAGAAAAGTTGCCAAAAGGAAAGTGTTGTTCAATGACTCAACGGCCAAACCTGATTGAGGGCGACTCCCTGGCAGAATACGTTGACATCGTTCGAAATCAAGATGTGCTTGCGTTTCTCGAACGGGTTCGTCCTTCGTGCCACTCTGATAACGGTGCAGTTCTGCTTAACGCTGCCATTGATAAATGCGGCGAATGGATTGCGTTCAGTCCATCATTTAAAAACTACAGGTATGTGGCTCTCGTCACCAATCGCGTGGTCTTCGCTCTGGGCATAGGGCAATCTTCCGTGTACTTCAGACTTCCAGATCGCCTGCATTCAACAGCACTGGCCACCGGTGCCGTTCCGGCCAATGAGATCGGCGGGAAATGGGTCAGCATTGAGCTTTTTCGCTCAGAATGGCCCGACCCAGACGTCCCGTTCTGGACGCTGCGAGCCTACTCCGCCGCGCGGCAGATTGAGGAATAGATACGTCCCGCGCCCCGTCATTGAGCTCCAGGCTTCTTGGGAATTCCATTTCGCCAACCGTTTCATCAAAGACAATCCCCACGAATGACAGCCTGCGAATTGTACTGTCAATCGCGAGCTGCCTCAAAAAACTCGTGACACAAGGCATTCCTGACGTTAACATCAGAGTTGGCTATGTGTGTGTCTGGGATTGGATCCGCAGCGTATGTTCCCCAAAACCACAAAGCGGAAACGTTCAACGCACGTTCTGTCCGGCCGCTTCCTTGCAGGCGGATCGATCGCAATTCGTCAGACGGCGTTAGCGCGGAACCACATTTCCACCGCGAAATCAGGATTTCCTTGTTCGTCTCCGTTTCTCGCAAATCGCAACTGCAATTGAGAAATCGTGTCTTCTGTTGTGTTTCATGGAGTTCTCCTCTATTCCGGTTATTTCGGTCGCAAAAGGAGTGTCGGAATGTCATTGCCTAAAATTCGGTTCTTGGTGCTTGCGGTCAGTGTTGGCCTACTGTTCATTGCCACGGCCTTCGCAGATGTGCCATTCGATCGATTTCATTCCTCCGCCCCCCTTGACGGCGAGGTATTCGTCCTGGTCAATACTTGCAGCGGAAGGTGTCTGGCAATTCAGAATGGCTTGAAATGCCGCGGGGCAAATGTCGTGCAAGGTGCATTGCCCGCGAGCGCCGGCGCCGGCGAACGATGGAAGATCGTCAAGACCGACAACTATTTTAAACTCATCAATGAGAACAGTGGCCTTGTCCTCGCGGTCCCCGAAGCATCTCGTCTGCAGGGACAGCAAATTGTCCAGTGGGATGATAGTGGGACCGAAGATCAGCAATGGGAATTCGTCAAAATTGGTCATCATTACTCTGTCAAATCGCGCGTGAGCGGTCTGGTTCTGGGGGTGTCGGAGTCCCGCAAAGACGACGCCGCGCCTGTCGTTCAATGGCAATTGGCGGAGATACCGGACCAAGTCTGGCTCATTCAATGGGTCCCCGGTCTCGGAAAAAGGTAAGGATTTATCATCCGGGGCAGAGTCGCCCGACATCTCTATGGCCCGGCTCTGTCAAGAGAGCGCACGTTGACCGTAGTGAGGAATTTGAATTCATCAGGCGGCGAAAGAGAAGTGAATGCACGACTACATTCTTCTGATGCATGACGATGCTCGCGAGTCTTCCCGAGCCGACACCGATGCTGTCTGGGCGCGATACTTTGAAGCATTGGCGAAGTCAGGACGCTTTTTGGGTGGCAGTGCCATGGGTGGCGGCAAATGCTATGCACAGTCAAGTGCCATCAGAGAGATTACGGCACACATCACCGGGTATATTCGCGTGCAAGCAGCGAGCATCGACGAGGCGCGGAGGTTCCTGGAAGGCAATCCCGTGTTCGAAGCGGGCGGCACAGTTGAGATCCGGGAATTGCCGCGAAGTTAGAAACGCCGAATCTTTTGCCGCAAGTGACAAATGGCAAAAGACAGTACTCACATCACAGAATGGCCCGACCCAGACGTCCTCTGCGAGCCTGCGCCGCCGCGCGCCAGAATGAGGAATAGATCGCGGATCTTCGGAAAGCCCGCCGGCAACACATACTCAGGAACCGCCGCAGGAACACGAACTCGCTGACCCGTATCCAAGTGAACGCGATTCTCAGCGAGAGCGAGTCACAAAATCTCACCTCTAACATCGAAAACAGATCAGCCGCGCAGCGAGTGCCCAAAAAAGTGGGCGAGATGGCCCATTTAGGTCATGCATGATTCAGTTTGTCACTGTATAACGGGCAACCAGGAACCTCGTCACAAAACGAGTCGAAACGTCCACTTATCAGGAAAAACTCATGTTTGCTCCAGCACGCCACGTTACTGCCCAGATATCGCCCGAGGGTCAAGCCAGATTCGCAGAACGGCGAAAGAACTTGAATCAGCAACTCTTCGCGGGCCCCACCGATCCGAAAGAGCGAAAAGTGATCGATTCGATTCGCCAGGCACTTTCGTCGGTAGTGCCACAGGCCACCCAGCACGAATTCCAACGAATTAATGAAGAGGGACTGAAGGCCGTGCTCAATGCAATTCAAAGCCGACAGCCGTCGACTCCGGTCAACCAGGCTTTGACGTCGGAGAATCTTCGGCTCGTAAAAGCATTTCTGGACTCTGATTCCACGGACTTGGCGAGTCGAAAAGAGGCTCTATTGTGGCATCTGTCGCAGCAGCCTGCTCCCGATTTCTGCCCGGCGTTGATCACACGGCACGGAGTAATGGCCGCGCCTGCAAATTCATCAATTGTCAAATCAGATCAATGTTCTCCTCTCGTTGAAGTCAACCCGGGACAAGCGGCGAATAGTAATCCGAGCGCCGGGACGTGGTCGCTGAGCAATTCGTCATTTGAGGATGTGGTGAATTTCACGCGTGTGGGATATGGCTTTCACTTGTCGGGCCGCGATCCTCGACTCAGGATTCAGGTGAATCCTTGGCTCCAGGCTGTCCAGTTTTCAGCAAATGCGCAGGCCGGTGGGAATTCGGACGCATTCTCGACGGGAAAGATCCAGGTCACGATAGCCGGGAACAACGGAGCGTTCAACGAGTTGGACATTGATCTTTGGAATCTTAGTGTTTCAACCCCCATAAATGGTGATCGGCGGTTCGCGAACGCGGGCAACACCCTTCAATTGATCAACAACAATCTGAGTCTTTCGGGATCGACGGACTACGATGTCGAAGTCGTACTGCAAGTGGAAACCTATGGGCAATCGACAGCTTTCCTTCGTGGGTGGAGTTTGGGTTTCGCCAGCGCGAACGTCACGTCGCATTTTATCGTTGTCTCGGAATTTGTGTGATGTCTGGCGAAATTTCGAGACTATTTGCTAATCCCCGCCACCCCCGCTCGCCGGGGTGGTTCAACGCCCTTTACACTCCTTGAACTATAAGAACTCTCTGGAAAAAGAGTAGTGCATAGGCCGTGGACCTACCGGGGCAAGCCCGGTGGCGGCGGGATCGCCGAAAAGTGTCGGTAATTCGAGGGCTTTACAATGAGATTCAAGAATCCTCGATTCTGGTCGATCGTTCTGGTGATCGCTCCGTTCGTTCTGCTGGGCTATATCGGGTTCGTCTTTGTCACTTCATCGCCGCCGCTGCGACCGAACTCACCTTGGCTAAGTGTGGCGACGATTTCGCAGATTCCTATTGATGGGCAACCCGTGCGGCTGCCTATCAAGATGGCTCGCTACGATGCATGGACGCGGCTTTCCGATCAAGTCGCTGGCTATGTGTTTGCTCGACGTGATCTTGCCACGAATGAAATTCACGTTGTCTCCTCCGTTCATGGGCGGCTCTTGGTTCCCGTAAACTATGATCAAATATCCGGAGTTTACATTTCCCGATGCTTCGGCATTCGATTCGGCCTTGATGGAATGGCCCTCAAGAATCAAAAGGCCAATCCATCAGCGGATGATCGGATGGAGTCGTTTCAGGTGAAAATCGCTGACAGCGTTTTGTGCGTCCAAAACGAAAATACGTGGGACTGAACAGTCTGACAAGCGATTTACATCGACAAATGCCGCAGTTGAATTTGCAAGAATGTACGGTCATCCCCTGCGGCATTCAGAGGTTTGCCCGGGCGCGAGGCAGAACATTTTATGACGCGACTGCGGTACAGCTTTGAAGGCGCGCTCGCCAGAGCCGAACAGTTGGCAAAGGAATTTGCTGGGCGACAAACGTGGGGGCCGCTCGCGCGCTGTGTCGGCGCAGCTCCTGCCGCCTTGGAACCGCAAGGATCGTGTTCTAAACATCCGACAGTCTGGCATGTGTGCTTCGTCTTTCATGCTCCAGATGTCGCGATGGATGGTGGTGAGTTGTTCGTTCTTGTTGACCTTGAAACAGAAGCGGTCAGCGTTTTAGACTTGTGAACATCAATTCGGCGGCTTCGCTTCAAATGGCAATCGCGCGCCTCGAGAACTCGTTCAACCGATCCGACGAGAGGCATGCATTGCAAAAGTCGTAACACTTTGGCGAAATGGTGAAAACAAATCTATTGACCTGGTTGGTTGCATTCTTTTTGCATCTGGGGCGTATCGCGGATTCACTGTGAAGCAGATTGTTGAACCTCGTTCCGTTGGTCAAGATCATGATAACCATCGCTGTTCCTGTTATTGCGGTTTCAGATTCTGTTAGATCCGAAGACTACTACTGCAGGGTTTTGGGATTTCAGAGGGTGTTCGCCTATCGTCCGGACACGAGCAAGAGTGATCCATGCTATTTCGGGATCGCACGGGATGGGGTGTCGCTGCATCTGCAGTCATTCAAGTCGGAGCGGGCGGGAATGACCGACGTGTTTCTTTGGGTAAGCGATGTGGATTTACTGTACAACGAGTTTCTGGTATCTGGTGCGGTCGTCCAGCTCCCACCGACCGATCAGACGTGGGGGACTCGTGAAGTCGGAATTCGTGATCCGGACGGAAATGTACTTATTTTCGCTATGAGACCACCGGGCCCAAACTCCCTTTGAGTAGTAGTTCAGCCGCGCATGTGCTGTGGCGACCTGTTAGGGACGATTTGATTTGCCGTTTCGACCGCGTACAAGTGGGAAGACATTGGCCTTTCAGCGTTTACATCAACGAAGTGCACCACGATCTCGGGGACAGGTCTTCACATTTCCGTTTTGGTCCCACGATCTGGTTTTTATCGTACTGGTAAGTTATCACACCGATGCACTCGGGATTATGTTCGAGAGGCCAAAACTGAAATGTGGAGAGCGGACCACCTTTGTGAATTCACCTGGTGCAGGCGATATCGCCGCGAAAGTTGCCATGCGAGTCTTGTTCCTTTGCAGCCAGAATCGCTTGCGCAGTCCCACTGCCGAGGAGGTCTTTTCCAGTTACAGTGGCGTTGAGGTCGCCTCGGCCGGGCTGAACCATGACGCGGAGACTCCGTTATCTCCGGAGCTGTTGCAGTGGGCGGAGGTCATCTTTGTCATGGAGCAGGCGCATCGCAACAAGTTGTCGAAGCGATTTCGGGCTCATTTGCACGGAAAGCGTGTGATTTGCCTGAATATTCCCGATGAGTTCGAGTTCATGGATCCCGAGTTGGTACGATTGCTTGAAGCCAAAGTTCCGCGATTCCTTCCGCGAACATAACGCGGTCCTGCTTTTTGGGGGAACCTTGGAAAAGTCGCGAAGGATTTTTCGACGTCACGACAATCTCTTCTTGGGATCGCTGCTTCACTTCTCCCATTGATGGAAATCCTTCATGTCTGATGCCGTTCGCTGTCACCGGGAGCAGGCCCTGAGACGGGCTGTCCTCGCCGGAGACGAGACAGCATGGCGCAGCTGGTACGATGAGACGTTTGAAGCAGTGCGGCGTTTTGTGCTCTGTCGCGTGCGAAGTTATCCCGATCGCTGCGACGAAGTTTTGCAAGAAACCTGGCTTGTCGCGGTGAAACGGATCCGAGACTTTGATCCTCGACGGGGGGCGTTCGTCGATTGGGTTCGCGGCATCGCGGCGAATGTCCTCAAGAATCATTTCCGAAAGTGGCATGCCAGCCATACGAAACCGTTGACAGAGGATGTCGCGCAACCGGGTGGAGGGCCCTCTGGTGATTCACGCTCAGAGCGAATCACAGAGGTCTTGCAGTTTCTGCCGAACCGGTATGCCGCAGTCCTGCGAGAGAAGTATCTGGAACAGAGATCCGTGGCGGAAATTGCCTTGGCATGGAACGAGACGACCAAAACTGTCGAATCTCTGCTGACACGTGCTCGTGAAGCCTTTCGCGAAGCATTTGGAATGGAATAGTGCTGAAAATCGAAATTGACCTGGCATGAGAGTTACTGACCCGCGCGTCAATCACTGTTGCAAGATAATGACTTGGGAAGTGGTTCTTGGTCACTTGTCATTTGTGAAATGCCGTTTCGCTCCAAATGACAAGGGACAAGATCCCAAATCTAAGCTGTGACAAAGCACTAGACGAGTGAGTCATGTGATGAAAGGAATGCGATGAATCTCGATCAAAGGCCTCTGGGAAATCCTGACGAACATGATTCGTTCGAGGAGATGTTCCAAGCGGTACATCGACTGCCGAACGTGCCGACCGATTTGTCCGAGACCATTTTTCTACAAACTTGCGGTGTGCTGTCGCGACGGCGTTGGTATCGGCGTGGCTTGATGGTCGCCGGGTGTGCCGCCTGTTATGCCATTGGAATTCTGAGTGGTTGGATTTTGAAACCTGACGGCGTACGGCAGCTTGCGGGGGAGCAGAAACCTCTGCAAATCCGGCAGATGATCGGTTCGGTTGACGAGGCGACTTCGAAAATGAGTTCGAACGTCGTAGTGGCAGCAGGGCAAAATGCTTCCCCAGTCGCGACAATTGAAGCAACCAAGGTCAATCGTGAACGGTCGGGCAATTCGAAGTCGTTGTCCGTTCGCCCTGTCAGCAGTCAATTTGAAAGTTTTCGCCGGGCTGGCGACCGTCAATTATTCGAGCGCGGCAATATTCGAGGGGCAATGGAATGTTATCGGCGCGCTTTGGCGCATGCGACGGTGAGCGAATTGCACGTCGAGTACGATCGCGACTCATGGTTGCTGATGTCTCTTAAACAATCTCGATTGGAGGAACGTAAACATGTTCGTCAAAAACGGGCGTAAGTCGGCACGAATTCCGTTGTCTATGATTGCGGTTTTGTCGGTGAGCCTGGTGTTCGCAAGTGTCGCTACGGCACAGCAATCAGCACCGATGCCGCCCGTCGGCAAGCCGGGTGATGTTCCTCAGAAAGCCGCTCCCGCGGCGCCGGATAATGCCGCATCTGAAGAGTCGCCTCCGATGTTTCAGAACGGGATTCCCGGTCTGGCGGTGTTTCTCAAATTCGGTATGGAGCGACATCCAGAAGTCATCGTTGCACGCAGCAGGGTCGAAGCGGCTCGAGCGGAGCTGGTGAGGGCGGAGGCGCTGGCGCTCAAGAGTTTGATGCAGTTGCATCATGGCGTGCAGTCGAAGCGCAAAGTTGTGGAGTTGCTAAAACGTGATTATCAATCCGGCGGAACGTCGGCATTGAAACTTCAGACCGAAGCCGCGGAACTGAGCATGCTGGAATGGGAGATGGTCCTCACTCTGGGATTTCAACAGGGAACGGGGCGGTCCGATGCGGGGCTGTTGAAAGGAGACGGAGCCGTTAAGGACGACAATGGAAAGAATGTGCCTGCGACACCGGTTTATGTGGATATTGCCTATCCGAAGGGAAACAAGGTGGATCGAATCAAAGAGGCGCTGAACGAGGAATTCGACTTCGATTTTGTCGACGCGACATTGGACGATGTTTGCAACGTCATCAGCGAGAAAACGGGAATTAAGCTGGTCGTGGATCGGACTGCGCTGACGGATCAAGGCTATGATTTAAGCACGGCTGATCTGAATGTTAGTGACAAGGAGATCACTCTGGGGTCTCTTTTTCAACGGCTGGAAGATCGAAATCCCTTGTTTTATTTTGTCGTGCGAGATTATGGAGTTCTTGTGGCCGCAAAGGATGGCGCGCCCGCGGATGCGGTTTCGCTGCGTGACTTCTGGAAATTGAGTGAAGAGGAAATCACCGCCAAATATCGCGCGAAACGCGAATTGGAAGGTCAGCAGAGTGGAGGAATGGGAGGCGGCTTCTTTTAAGCAGAGATTTTTATACTTTCGCGGCCACGAATGAGTCTTTTTCAATACTGATCCCCGTGAAAAAACGTCGGATTCCTAACCGTGCGCAGTCTAAGTTAGCTCAGAAAGAATGGCTGGAGAATGGTTCATTCGCCATCGAATTTACTTTTTCGTCTCAATTTCGGATACACTGACGGGAATTGATCGGTGCCACTCCACTTTATCGGGCGGCTTCGACAGGGCCTTTGTCAGCCGCCGACCTTTCGAGATTTCTTCGAGATGTCTGGACGGTCCGTCTCGCTGTTGCCACGAATCGCTTTTGTCACGAACGTTAAGAATCCGCATGGACCATCAATTGCTCAACCTGGACCAATTGGCTGTGCGTCTGGGGCGTGATCGGCGTGAAGTGGAACGCCTTGTTGTCCGAGGCAATCTGCCTGGCCGCAAAGTGAATGGACAATGGCAATTCCATTCAGCGGAGGTCACTCAATGGCTGGAGCAGGAGATCCGGGGTTATGACGAATCTCAATTGGCGCAAGTTGAGTCGGCTCAGAATTCTCAAGAACTCGATCCGCAATTTCCGGTGACCAGCCTGCTGAAGCCAGAATTGGTTCAGGTTCCGCTGGAAGCGCGTACGAAACGTTCCGTGCTGGAAGCATTGTTAGAAGTTGCCGGACGGACCTGGCAAGTCTGGGAACCAGCTTCAATTCTGCAAGCGATACAACAACGAGAAGACGTCTATTCGACAGCATTTGAAAATGGTGTCGCGATCCCGCATACGCGAACGCCGATGCCTGATGCGCTTGGTGAGTCCGTAATTGCTTTTGGCCGCACGTTTTCGGGCATTCCGTTCGGTGCACCGAAACGGGTCCTTTCGGACTTGTTTTTTCTCGTTCTGTGCCGAGATTCCAGAACTCATCTCCAGGTTCTGGCACGTCTCGGTCGCATGATGCAGCAATCTGATTTCGTGGAAGCCTTGCGAACCGCTGAGGATGCGGGTGCTGCTTATCAGATGATTATCGACGCGGAACAGAAACTCTCGTAGGAGTTCCACTCGTCGCCATGCCTGGTATGGACCGCACCTGTTCGAAAGTCTGCTTCGCGAAGATTTGAACTTCGGCGGTCTTGTGGAGAAACAGCGCTTTGGACAACGGAATTCCCCGGCGGAGTATCGGAACGAGACTGAAATCTATAATTCCCAGCTCCGCATCGCGCCATCCCATCCCACACTCACCGCAAGGGAGTTATCGGGGCTGCATGCGATGTCCAGAACTGACGAGACGTGGGCAGGCCACGTTTTCCGTCGCGTTCCGGTTTGCAGGTCCCAGGCTGTGATTGCGCCGTCAGCGTCTCCGACTACAGCCGTTTTGCTGTCTGCGGTTAAGGCAACTACTCGGTGCTGGCCCAGCGATTCCGCAAACTGACGTGTGCATCGCCGCGATTTCAGATTCCAGACTTGAATGGATCCATTCCGCGGTGAAACTAACACGTCGTCGGAATTTGGCAGACATTTCAATCCGATGATAATTCTGTCTTCGAAATCCTCGACGTTGGAGACTCGACAGGATGAGATCATCGTTCCGGTATGCGGATTCCACGCGGTGACATAACCCTGCATGTCTCCCGTGACGACCCGTTGTCCATCATGCGAGAAACTCACTGCATGTATGACACCTGTAGGGCACTGAATCATCGAGATGGGCTGCAATGTGGCACTGGACCAGACACAGAACTTGCCATCACGTCCACAGGTGACAAAAGATTCGCCGCTTGGGTCAAAGGCACAGCAAATGATTTCATTTTCGTGCCCTCTTTTGCCCCGCGGAGACTTTTCCTCAGATTGGAAATCCCAGATCTGGAAGTATCCCAGGGTGGTTCCGATTAACAGATATCGACCGTCTGGCGAATAGGTCATGCACCGAGAGTCTCGATAGCTGGTTTCGAATTGATCGATACATTCCCGAGTTTCAAAGTGATGCGTTCGCAAGACTCCGCCCAAGCCGACGGAAAGGATGTGTTTTTGATCTGGAGAAATTGCCACAGCGTAGAGCGCTGGATGTTCTCCCGTGTCTCGAGCGGATCCGGACGTCGATTGAGGATTCTCCAGCAACCATTCATGCCAAATCCAACCGGCACCAATCGTGGCTGACACAATCACCAGAACCAGAACGAATTCTGCGAGACTAAATCCGCGACGTGACGAGCGAGAATTGAGAGGGTGCTCCGGGAGTTGACGAAGCGGTTCGAGTGCGAAGTTCTGTCCAGGAGATCGTGGCCAATTGAATGGCGGGCACGTGGGTAAAGCCAGCATGTCAACTCCGATTGATTAACGAAAAGCGCACCGGGAGCGCCTAAGAGGACTGGGATGGCACATCTGGCGAAACAGTTCCAGGGCCGAAGACCAAGGCGTGGCGAACTTTTCCGACGACAGCAAGTGCCTCGGTGTGATCGAAAGTTCAGATGCGCGCCGACAAAATTGATTCCAACGAGACAACGTTCGAGATTCGACTCGGTGGTGACTCGACTGAAGAAGTTTTACTCTTGATTGGGGACTGAAATATGTGCGACAAACTGTCGCTGCCTGGTTAATAACAGGCTCAAACCTGATTTCTTAGTTCACAAATTGGAGAATTCAAAAGATATTCATTGTGAGCTAGCTCAAACAGGCCACGGGAATTCAGCATTCCAGGTACTTCACAAGAATCAGATCGTAGAACACTCCCGATTTGTCTCTTGAGTTCGTTCTTTTCCGCGACAGATTTGTCACTTCCCGTGACAATCACGGCACATCACGCTTCCGAAATTGATTTGCGCCTTCCTGAGATTGTTCGTCGCACGATTTCAAATCTTAAACCAGAATGGGGTGTGACAATGATTCCCCGCACATTCCGGCAGTTCGTATCTGCAAAACAGCCAGCCTGCAGGTATTGTGAAGTTTGGGGCATTCCCATTCTGCTTCCATCAGTTATTCACAACGCTTGAGCCGAATTCTTTCACCGAATTTGCGTCTAATCTCAAATTGTTCCGGAGCTACATTGAGGTGTCGTCTGACGCTGAGTTTCTTACAAGATTCCGTCAAATATTTTGAATTTTTGACGATGTCCTTTACCTGGGGTCGGATCCTATCGCCGCTTCCAAATTCACAAACTCCACGGTCCCGAGGTTATCACCTCCAATCAAGCAGGCACCGTCGGTGCTGACCGTGATGTATCGCAGATTATTTGTCGAAAAGGGATTGAGATCCTTCGATTTCCCAGAGTACAAATCCCACATTCTGGTAGTTCCCTTTTCGTTGACACCAAAAAGGTATTGACCGTTTTGAGTGGCGGTGGCACTGATCAAGTAGTGGAGAGGGGATTCGAGCGTGCGAACTGGCTTACAGGTGACGTGATTCCAGATCGAGATTGTGCCGGCCCGCGAAGCAACCGCGATTTCGTTTGTCCCCGGCAATTCGAAGAGGCCAACTACGAGTCGATCAGGATCTTCCAACGTCGAGCCCTCTTGAAATTGGCCTTGCAATTCCAAATCAGCCAGACGCCATTTATAGACGGTTCCGTTGAACGTCCCCGTATAGATGAATTGACCGTCGGCGCTGCGCAGAAAACAGTGGATGGCATTCAGGATGTCCTTGCTGGAGAGGACCGTTTTTAATGTGCCCGTCGAGGCGTTCCAGAACTTCAAGTCACCAGTACCCCCGGCGGTGATCAACGTTTCTTCATCCGAAGCGAATCCACAGGCACAGACAGACACTGTATCAGCGTTGATTTCAAGCGGTTTCTTTTCTGGCTCGTCGACATTGCAAATTTGAAGCGTGCCATTTGGGCCGGCAAGTGCCAGGATTCGTTTCTTCGCTGAAAACGCACCGCATCGCAATTCGTCCATGCCCCTGGGGAACTCGCCAAGTTCCGTTTTTGTGGCAGGGTCCCAACATCGGAGGTCCCCATTTCGATGAACGACAAGTATCTTGCCATCCTTAAGATCGATGACATCCCGCACGGTTTTCAATGGACCGTATGTGACGGCCGTGCCCGGTGATTGCCAAGGGAATCGAGAATCATTCGTGAGTGCGCTCCACAGCAGCCAAGTGACCGCTGGGATGATGGCAATTAAGATGATTTCCGTCAGTGCTCGACCAGCTGCGTGACGCGATTTGAGTCTCAGATTTGAATTCCGGCTCGAACATTCGGACCGCGGAACTCGTTGCTGACTGATCATTTTCTAAACCCCTCCTCAGGAAACAAGCCGGTGGCGGTCAAGGCCATGCCCATTCTTTGGGCACCGCCGACTGCGTGTCGGCAAACGGCTGGTTCCGAAACACACTTCAATTTGAACACTTCCACGGTCTGATACTTCATTTCCTTGCGGATTGATGTGACATCACAATCAATGAAGGTCAGCGGAGTTTCGGAAGCAGAGGCGAGCTTCCGGTGAAAGCAAGGTGAAATCCCAATGAACTCGACTCATCTATACACTGTGATGTCGATCTCCATTGCTGCCATAACTACGACCTGGCCCAACTGTTGGAATTCGAAAACAATTCTTCGCTGACACGGACACGTTGAAATTTCGCACAGATCAAAATGGCACTTTCTGGACTGTCGGCAGGATTTGCTGGTGCGACATCTATTTCCTTGAGAGAAATCAACTTTACAAAAACGGTTCCCATAAGCTCATGTCGCTTCCTGCCATGTCACTGGCCGCTGTAGAATTCCATACATCCGTAGCGAGATGACAGAGGCGCACTGTGATTAGACGAATACTTCAGACGTGGCTTTAAACCAGCGTCAGAAATCTGGAGGCTAGGGGGGGATAGATTTTCGCAGCTCGTAATAGGAGGGAATCGATGGAATCGAGATGGGCACGGACCCTGCGCGAACAAGATTCGTGCTGTTCCCAGACACACATTCTGTGGGTCGGGAATTTCCTGGTGGCATCGGTGAGCGGCGACTTTTTAACGCGCACTAGCGTTTAGTAGTGGTGTTGGGCGCGGTCGCACAAAGCGACAGGGCGCGACTTCGGGGGTGGGCAGGCATACTCAAAGACACTTCGCGTGTCGCATCGCAGGGGACTAAGCAGTGAAAGTATTAATTAAGTTGCGATGTTTATGAGCGGCCAGTTTCTCAGTTCTACGATTCCAATCGCAGAGATTAGTTCCACATATTGCAGTTCATGTGCCAGTCGCGATTCAGTGTTTGGTTTTTTCTTTCGGGCTTGTTTCTAAGTCGAATGATTGCAATAGGATAGAAGAATTGAGAAGTTTGCAGCGTGAAAACGCATCCACAGAGACTTCGTCAAGAAATCCAGCATCGACTGCGACTCCACCGAGCGACGGATGTCGTATTCGAAAGAACCGTTTTATGCAGCCAGCCCTGCCAGTCCATGCAATAAGTGAAAGTAATGCGGTTGGCAATTCCAGCTTGGCCCTTGTCGCTGGCGGGTTTTGTGTGGTCTTTAAGCACTTGTTGAGCTGACGACGGGATGTTTGGTTCCCGGTTGCCGAATGCGGAGTCCGAATTCAATGCCAGATTCGACAGAGACTATCAGACAGCGTCCGTTTGCAAGTGTCCCGAGCGCATTGGTATAACATGGACGGGTTTTGAGGATGCTTGGCAGGTTGTTGAATGGGGGGAACCTCAGGCGACAGCCGCGGATGAGAATCCAGTTGGTCAGTTCAAGAAATTGTGGTACCCGTCGGGTCGCATTCTTCACTGCACCGGATGATCGTCGCTTACCCATCCGCCGCCCGATGCCCCGTGGGACATGACGCAGAATTGGGATCAGCTTTGATCCCAATTCCCAATAACTTATTTGTCACGAATATCGCAGCAGGAGAAACAGACATGGCTTACGAGTTGCCCGCTTTGCCTTACGATTACAACGCTTTGGAGCCTTATATTGATGAGGCGACGATGAAGATTCATCACACCAAGCACCATCAAGCTTATATTACCAATGTGAATGACGCATTGAAGAAGCACCCCGAAATGCCAGCCAAATCGGTGGAAGACTTGATCAGCAATCTTGCTGGAGTGCCGGAAGACATTCGGACTGCGGTCCGCAACAATGGCGGTGGTCACGCGAACCACAGCTTTTTCTGGACGATCATGGGCAAGAATGCCGGTGGCGAGCCGTCCGGTGATCTCGCGGCCGCAATCACGTCGACATTTGGCAGTTTCGCAGCCTTTAAGGAAAAGTTTGAAGCCGCGGCGAAAACACGCTTTGGCAGCGGCTGGGCTTGGCTCTCGTACGACAAGAAGGCCGGCACGCTGACTGTCGAAAGTACGGCAAATCAGGATTCACCTCTCTCCGAAGGTCGCACGCCAATCGTGGGCTTAGACGTCTGGGAACACGCCTACTATCTGCACTACCAAAACCGCCGTCCCGACTATGTCGCGGCTTTCTGGAATGTGATTGACTGGTCAAAGGTCGCGGCCCGTTATGCTGCTGCCAAGGCCTAAGGCTCTGGCGCTCGTCCGCCGTCAGGTGGATGGTGTTGTCAAACCGTGGGATCTATCGGGCTGGTCAGTCAGATAGATCCCATCAAATGAGCCAAACAACTCGAGCGGATTCACTTCGCGTGTTTGCATCTGTTGACGGTGCAAAGCACTTTCTTTGTCGCTGAAATCGTGAGACTTCGGGCGTTTCAGGACACTCACCCAAAGTCTCATGACTTCGGCTACGAAGAAGAGACAATGATAGAACGCTCAACAGCGGGGTGCGGTGCGATTTCACGCATTCACAAACTCGGTTTCCAGATCGTTCAACTGCCACTGGGAATGGCGTCTCTCTCAAGCTCTCAGGCTCTCGTATTTCAAACGATCGGCAAGCCAGGCTGTGACCTTCGGGGCCTGATAATTGAAGTAGTCCCAGGAATGTCCGCCACGTGAGGTTTCCCGATCTCCGTCAAATGGGATTCCCGAGGATGACAGCTTGCTGGCAAGTCGAACCACACCTTCAAAAGCCTGGCTGTCCTGGGGATCACAGGACAACCATTGATTTTTGGGCCAATTCAGAGGATTGATTTGCAGCGTCGCCGATTCTTGCCGGGCCGTTTCTGCGTCCGGGTAAATTTGATCGAGCGGCAGGCCGTGTCCATAGTAGGAATTCAGGTCAATCACGGGACTCAAAGCCGCAACCACCGGGAAGCGTAACGCGTGCCGGTACGCGATGCGGAGCGAGCCTTGCCCACCCATGCTGACGCCGAATAACGCGGCTTGACGTTTTTGCACATTCCACGTTGATTCCATCCAGGGCAAAACGTCATCGAGAATGTAGCGTTCCGGTGTCACGAGAGGATCGAATTCCTGACAAACCCGATCGAGCCACCAGGATCGTTTTCCGTGCGGGCAAATGACGCGTAGTCCCTGTTGCGCCAGGTTTCGCGAATAAATGGCATTACCTGACAGGGTGATCTCACCGTGCCCATGCAGAAAAATGACGGCCCCCGTGTCGCTGGGGGTGGCCGGTTCGAAGATGTCCGCCTTTTTGCCCGCAATTTCAATTTGTTGCCAAGTCCCTGACAGCGTGCGATCCATCAAACGATCCCTTTCAACGAATGCAACAGCTGATCGATTTCTGGATCGGTTCCAACTGTGATTCTCAATCCGGTAATCTCGTTGGAAGGTGAGTTTGGGTAATCGGGAAAGACCATGAATCGCACGAGAATCTTCTGCGCTTTCAGTTGTTCGTAAATCTGGCGGTGGGGAATCGAGGGGTGCGTGGCCCAGACGAAATTCGCCTGGCTGGGAACGACCTGGAATCCGAGTTCCAACAATCCTGCAGTCATTCGCCGCCGAGTTGCCCGAATCTGCGCTGTGTTGGATTTCATCCAATTCTGATCTTCAATGGCGGCCGTCGCGCCGGCCAGTGAAAGTTTGTCGCAATTGTAACTGTCTTTCATCTTGCGCATGCCACGGATCAGATCGGGATGTGCCAGAGCAAAACCGACTCGCAGTCCAGCCAGACTGTAAGATTTGCTGAGAGTTCGCGTCACAACGATTTTTGAGCCCTGCTCGCCGCGCAGCAATTCACCCTGATGCGGTTGATCGGCAAAATCACCGTAGGCTTCGTCAAGTACCAGCAAACCGTCTGGCGGAATCAGGCTGACGATATCCGCGTCACTCCAGCGGTTTCCTGTTGGAGAATTCGGATTGGGGAGGATCGTCATTTTGGCCTTTGCGGTGATGGCCTGAGCGGCGCGCAAATCCCACGACCAATCGGGTTGCAAGTGCAGCCGTTGATGACGGCCTGCTTGAAGATCGACGAGAGTTTCGTACAGGATATAGCTGGGATAGGGGTAAACCACCAGATCGCTGCTATTGATGAAACTCCGCATCAGGATCGTCAGATTCTCATCGCTCCCGTTGGCGGGAAGCACCCATTCCGGGTCGAGCTGAAACAGTTTCGCCACTGCCTGCCGGAACTTGGATCCGAGAGGATCTGGATAAAGATTCAAACGATCGTGGATGACCCGCTCTAATGCCTCGATGACTTTGGGGGATGGCGGATAGGGATTTTCGTTCGTATTCAGTTTTACCCAACCCGGTTCCTGCGGCTGCTCGCCAGGAACATATCCGAGGATGGCGTCAACATTCGGTCGAAAGAGGCTCATTCAAATACTCAAGGTCTAGGATAAGAAGCGGACACAATACGTGATTTTGGCTGGAGTCAGTGCCAGCGTCAACCACATCAATTTGATTGATCCGATGTTATACCGCGTACGGTCAAGAATGAGACGTTTGATCGCGGGAATCCGTATTGAAAAAGAATCATTCGCGGCCGCGAACAGTATGAGTCCCGGATGTGGATGGGCGGGTTCGCGAATTTTCGCGATGTTTTGTCCCGCCGCTGACACTTGTCGAAATGCGGCAACATGTGGATGATTCGTGACCAGTATCCGCGAATCGCGACGCCAGTCGCATCCCACCAGACAACCCTCGAGACTTCAAGAACATGGAATATCGCAATCTCGGTTCGGCCGGCGTCAAAGTTTCTCCCGTTTGCCTGGGGACGATGATGTTTGGCGGACAGACCAGCGAGACAGACTCGATCCAGATCATGCACAAGGCCCTGGATCAGGGAGTCAATTTCTTTGACACGGCGAATATGTACAACGCCGGGCAATCTGAAGTGGTGGTTGGAAAAGCCATTCGTGACCGTCGCGAGAAAATTGTACTGGCGACCAAAGGCCGGTCGGCGATGGGGACGGGGCCTTTGGAAAGTGGGGCCAGCCGACGCCATCTGACCAATGAATGTCACGCCAGTCTGAAGCGGCTGGGAACCGATTACATCGACATTTATTATGTGCATGCCCCGGATGAGGCCACGCTGATCGAAGAAACGTTGCGCGCCCTTGACGATCTTGTCCATCAAGGCAAGATCATGTATATCGCCTGTTCCAATTTTCGCGCCTGGAAGTTGTGTGAAGCGCTGTGGACCAGCGACAAGCTGAATCTGAATAAATTCATCTGTGTTCAGCCGCTGTATAATATTGTCAATCGGGACATTGAAGTCGAATTGTTTCCGCTGTGCCGCGAAAAACGCGTCGGTGTGGTCTCATACAGCCCACTCGCTCGAGGTGTGCTGACTGGGAAATATAAGGCCGGTGAGCCCTTTCCCGAGGGTAGCCGGGCGTCACGCAACGATAAGCGGATGCAGCAGGCGGAACTTCGAGAAGCCAGTTTCGATGTCGCTCAGGAAATTGCGGCATACTGCGAGCGTAAAGGGGTGGCGATGAGCCAGTTTTGCGTCGCCTGGTGTCTGGCGAATCCGAATCTTACGTCAGTCATTCTAGGGCCTCGAACAATGGCCCAATTTGACGACAACTTCGGGGCGCTGAACGTGACGATCACCCCGGAAGACGAGGCCTTCATCGACAATCTCGTCCCCACTGGCGAACACAGCGGCAAGGGATTCCAAGACGCAGCATACCCGATCACTGGTCGTAAAAGACTGTAGGCGAATCTCTCCGCGACTCGCAGTGGAAGAGTTCTCCGTGCAGGTGAACTCTTCCACGCACCAGCGACAGACGTAGAATCGGAAGCACCGACCCCGACGACTAACGCCGTGAGCATTTCTTGTGGCCGATCTCGCCAGAGATTGGGGTGCAGTTCGCTGCGTTTCTGATCCGATGCCCAAGGTTTGGCAACCTTGGCTACGCGGAAATCGGCATCCAAAAATCCCTCACGGCGTTGCCCCGCTCCGTCATGCATTCGCGGCCCGTTCGCGATCACTCAACACGCGGAAGATAAAGTACCACAGGGCTCCGATCAATCCGCAGCAGATGAGAAGTCCGAAGTACATGTAGCGTGAAAGCCGGTGTTCCATTTCAACAACCGGGTGTTGTGCCGTCGACTGTCGTTCTTGAACCACCGCGATCCAGTCGGTATGTGCCACCGGCCAGAAAGCAGCCAGCCACACGCCGCCGTAGGCATCCTTGTCGATCTGGCCGACGGGATCAGTATAGTTCGCACTCTGGTCGAATTCAGACAGTTCACCCGAAGGTTGCTCGGATTTCTTCGCATGAACGAGTTCCTGCAGTTTGGCTAATTGTTTCGCGTGATGTGCGTCGACCTCGAGTGGTTCCTCTCGTTGTTGGAGTAACCTTTCTTCAGTGAGCCAGGGGTGATCCAGCAGCTCAAATCGGGGTCTCCCAGGTTGATGCGATACGGCTTCTTCCGCCCGTGCCGCTTCGGAGTGCCGTCCGTCATTCGGGGAATGGCGATCAAATAGAGCGATCGTGCGTTCGATTTGTTGTTTTTCGCCGGCATCGGCTTGCAGTTGCGGCTTGTAGGCGGCCAGAATTTTGGGCAGCGAGATAGATCGTCCCAGAACTCCGATTACCTGGTCGCGTGTTGCGGAATAAATGGGAACCGTAATAGCAATGCGATAGAAACCATCCGCATCGCTCTTGTAAGCCATCGAGATATGCGGTTTCTGAATCGGACCGACATCCGCGGGAATCTGGCCGTGCGCATATTCTCTCCCCTTGCCGTGAAAGTAATCGCGATCGCGCCACTCCCGATCTACCGTCTCGGTATTGTAAGGGTCGCGGTAAATCTGCTTGCCTCGAGCGTCCGTAACAAACCAACTGGTATCGACGTCCAGGCCTTGCTGCTCGCGGTCCTCGTCCACTAATTTTTTCCATTCGCCTAACACCGCCCGCAGTCGTGTACGTTGCTCCCAGGGTAACGTCGCCTCATTGTGAATGGCCTGATTCAGTCGACTATCTTCGGCAACCTTCCGCAGTTCGCCCGTGCGGTCCTCGAGTTCCCGTTCGATGGATCGAGCCAGGATCTTGACTGTGACGACATCGCTTTCCAAAGCACGGTCCAGGAGATTCTCCTGGGCGGAGCGGACGGCTGCCGACATCGCATAGCGCGCCAGAGAACCGATGGCCAGTAGCAAGACTACGGGGCCGACAATCCCCAGCATGAGCCACGGCCGATTCGCCAAGTGCCGTTCGCGGGCTTCCAGGGCGCCCAGTACCGCCTGGGCGTTGGGGTAACGTTGGCCAGGATCCGTTTCCAGGCAGCGATCGATGATCTCCGCCAATCTGCGATCGACGCCCCGGACTCGCCAATGGTTGCGGGGTTTAATTCCGCTGTTCAGAATCTGGCGATAGGTTTCCAGCCGAGACTCTGCCGCTTGCGAGTCAGCCAGCAGGTTTTCGGTCTCGGGGGTCCGATGTGGTGGTTGTCCAGTCAGGGCTTGATAGAGGACCGCGCCCCAGGCATAGACGTCCCATCCGGCACCCGGAATGGCATTGACGTCCGCCTGTTCGGGAGCCATGTAAAACAGCGTTCCCAAGGCGTGATGCTGCTCGTAGGAGAGGCGTGATTGTCCAAAATCCGCCAAGCGGGCTTCGTTGTTTTTATCAAGCAGGATATTGGCGGGTTTCAAGTCGCAGTGCAGAATCCCGCTGCCATGAGCCTGAACCAGGCCCTTCAGGACGTCACGTCCCAGGCGAACTGCTTCGTGTACAGATACAGGACCGTGCGCCAACAGATTCGCCAGTGAGCCGTTCTCGAGGTATTCCATGACGTAGTGGGGCGGATCAGCATCCCATCCCACATCGATCAGTCCGACGATATTGCGGCAGGTGTAAAGGACCGCCAGTTTCTCGACTTCTCGATTCAGCAATGACCAGTCCAGGCCGCGACGTTGGGTGTAGAATTTAATCGCGACCAGCTTGCCTGTTCCGAGCTCCATCGCGAGCCAGACAGAACCATAGGCCCCTTCGCCCAGGCAGCGC
This sequence comes from Planctomycetaceae bacterium, assembly GCA_028291565.1. Taxonomy (GTDB): domain Bacteria; phylum Planctomycetota; class Planctomycetia; order Planctomycetales; family Planctomycetaceae; genus JAKFVC01. The sequence continues at coordinate 22,456 of JAQGHT010000820.1, forward strand.
TGAATCTCGTACCCAGGCACGTTGGCAGGCGGATGATCCCGGCGCGCGCTCAACAGTCGTGATCGCTCAGATTCCTCATTCGATTGCACCCACGTCCCGTCCGAGGGTCGCCGGTTCGGCGGCTGAGCCTCATTCGAAGCCAGAGTTTGGGCCGAGTCATTGGTTGACGTCTTTGCGAAATCGGGTGACGGCATGCAGAGTGTCTCAGAAAATTCCTAATAGGGAAGCGAAGCGAGCTCCCTGCCCGAACTCAGTCTGCCTCCACTATACGCGGTTCAGAAAAAAAGAAAACTGCGAGGGGCGATCCGGAGTGCTGAAACCAGATGTTTTCTTATGAAAGGCCTTATAGAAATGCTGAGGATTGGGTTGGATCTGCACGTCGCCAAAGTCGAAATCTCTTGGCAATTCGGCAAATCATCGAGTCGCTGACGCCGCTCTCACCCATGAGTTTGAAGAGAGAATTCCGAACCTGAAAAAAGAGGGTAATTTCAGGGCCGAACTCGTTGAGAAAAATACCTCGTTTTGATATCATACGCAAAGCACGTTGTGGGATAATTCTCAAGGACTTGCGGCGATTTTCAAGAGCCTCGAAAGACCTCCTTCGCGAGGTTTCAAAAGAGTTCGTGGCCGGGATTTGCTGTAAGTCTTGCAAAGGTGCTATCCTGTGGCTTTTTGAGTTGCTGTAACGAATTTGCAGGCAAGTAGTTGCGGCATTCGGCGGTGTGATTCGAGAAGACCACTTCAGAATTGCATCAGAATTGAAATTGTGAGGGAATCCGTTGTCGACCGGTGAAACTGAGAACGCGAACAATAACGGTGCGGATGGAAGTCGTGAAAACATCCTGATGATGGATATTCAGGACGAGATTCGGACCAGCTATCTCACTTACGCAATGAGTGTGATTATCAGTCGCGCGCTTCCGGATGCTCGCGATGGTTTGAAGCCCTCCCAGCGCCGTATTCTCGTGGCGATGAATGACTTGAATCTGGGGCCCAATTCGTCCCGTATCAAGTGTGCGAAGATCTCGGGCGATACCAGCGGTAATTATCACCCGCATGGTGAAGGGTCGGTTTATCCGACTCTCGTCCGTCTGGCACAGAACTGGGTCATGCGTGAGGTGCTGATTGACAAGCAGGGGAATTTTGGTTCACTCGCAGGTTTGCCCCCCGCGGCCATGCGTTATACCGAAGCCCGCATGTCGGCCGTCGCGTCGGAAATGCTGGATGACATCAATCGTGATACGGTGGACTATGTTCCCACGTACGATCAGCGTTTGATGGAGCCGGCGGTACTGCCTTCGCGGGTGCCCAATCTACTCGTCAACGGATCGACCGGAATCGCGGTCGGAATGGCGACCAGCGTGCCGCCGCACAATCTGGCGGAAGTCTGCAAAGCTGTCGCAATTCTGATCGACAAGCCCGACTGTGGCCTGGACGATCTAATGGAAGTGTTGGAAGGTCCCGATTTTCCAACGGGCGGCATTATTTGTGGCCGCATGGGAATTCGACAGGGGTATCTGACCGGAAGGTCTCTGATCACCATGCGTGCTCGAACTCACTTCGAGCAGGAAAAGAATTCCGACATCATCGTGGTGACCGAGATTCCCTATCTCGAAACCCGCGATCGGTTGCGAGAAAAGCTCGAAGAAATGGTTCGGGACGAGAAGATCAAGGGGATCG
>JAQGHT010000852.1 GCA_028291565.1 Planctomycetaceae bacterium
CACGTGCCAATACAAGCCCGAAGCGCCAACGAGTGCGTCGGTGCGACATGATATTGATTGGTCAACCGGGCAGTCTACGACCGTATGTTACGCCCTCAGTCAAGCACGCACCGAGGATCGCGGACTCATACGCACTCGCTTGCGATTCACGCTTGTATTGGGTCGTGAATAACCCGAGCCGCAGCGCTTTCACCAAACGTTTGCGCGTCTCCGCTGGAGTTTCGGCTTCAGCAGGCGCCGTCAGGCCTGGTGGAGTCGCGCACGCCGCCTGAATGGGAACTCCAATGGGTGCACACTTTCAGCTGAAACGCTGTAGCCGAGTTGAGATTTCTCATTTGTCAAACGCCAATTCCCAAGCTTGAGGTAAAATTGAACTCGCCGGAAACTTTTTTGAGGCGAATGCCGTCTTAGAGGCCAATGACGAATGCAATACGTGTTGCATGTTCACAACATGATTGCGGCAACATGCAACAATCGGGAATCATCCGGCGTGGCGGACCGCGTACTTTTTGAATGTCCAGGGCAGCTTTGAGTCGGCGATTTCCAGGCAAATCAACGCATTCCAACCCGTGTTCCGTGATTACGGCGGGCATTGGCGCGTAAGTTGCCTGAGTGAAGGATACGCGAGGCGGAAACGCCTCAATGAATGACGGCCACAATAGCGGTTGGCTGTAACAGGATTCGCCCCATTCGAATAGGGCTCCGAAAGTTGATACTGACATTATTGTCAGTACTGCCTTTTGAGCAGCACTCTTTTGCGTTCGCCGAGATCGAACTGATCGGCGACTGCTGCGCATGGCGTGTGAAAAATTTCCGAGTGCAGGATGCCAGATTCGACAACCCTGACGACGATACCCTCACTTGGATTGACTACATGGCCAGCGTGAAGATTGATACGAGCTTGATTCAAACTTTGGCTGATGGCAGCCACGTCATACGGCTCGGAACTATGGAAATCTGGGACGGAGCCGACCTGGCGCTCCTGCGAGAGACCCTGGTGTATCTCTATCATCAGCTACGGTCACGCGACTTTGGCGTGGACATGTCGTACGTAAAATATGTTCCCAGTGGCTTTTTTGGAATGCTCTATGATTGGCACGATATGAACGTGCGGATCAATTTGTACTCACCACAATCGCAGATCATGAGCATGTTGTGGTTCCGGAAGTTCTTCCATACGGTATCAGAAGGAGTTTATCAATTGAACTCTGCAATTCACGCCGCGCCCACGCCTGCGGTGACCCCAGCAGTCACCCCGGCTAAGCAACCCGCGACAATGCCGCATCTGCAGCGAACCGTATGAAGATTGTGATTGTTGAGAGTTAAAAGCTGCCCAGCAACTGATGCGTCGAAGTGTTTGTCCGGACGGCCAATTAAAAAGCTCTTCGACCGCGAGGCTCGGGGCAACTCGGCGGCAGGTGATTTGGCAGTTTCTCAAGCCCGAGCAGCCGTTTGGCCCCCCAGACAAAATCAAATAAAAGAAGCGGTGCGAATTCTCATTCGCACCGCTTTTTTGTTTGTTGTCCTGGAACCGACTGTTGCGCAGTTCCGGTCGACGCGCCAGACATCACATACTTTGGCTGCCGGAGCTTTGTCTCAGACTGAATTGAGACTTTGGTGATGATCTGACGAACGGCGAAATGACCGCACATTGCGCTTAGACGGATTCCTTCAATGCCTTCAGAGCACGGATGCGAACCTGATTCGAGGCGGGCATGGCCTTGATCGTGATCTCTTCCTTGGTCTTCGGGTTGATCCCCTTACGTGGACCTTGAGCTGGCTTACGGACCAACTTGAATTTGGCCAGACCGGGCAATGTGAACATCCCCGGCCCCTTCTTGCCCAAATCTCCGGTGATCAAGGCGCCCAAGTTGTCGATCACGTCCGCAACCTGCTTCTTGGTCAAACCGGTCTTTTCGGCCAGTGTGGCTAAGGTATCAGACTTCGTACGAGCCTTCTTCGGGGCTTCCTTGACGGGTTCTTTCGGTGCTGCGGCTTTGGCTGCTTTGGCCATTTCTAACCTCCTGTTGTATGGTGCCTGCGAGGGGTCGAACTCACCTGAGACCACGCGAATGTCGCAGGTCGTGGGGGTAGTAAACTCGGAAAAACCAATGTTGTCAATGAGTTCAATGCTGTTTTTTCGAGATTTTCCAGGGTTTTTTCATATTCACCCTTGGGAAAGCCCAGTTTTGCCAAGGTTTGGCAACACTCGACGAGCCATACCTGCAAAACAGGATGAGAAATCCCAATTGCATTGTGTGACAAATTCGAGTATTTGAAACAGGATGCAGCGTGTTTGCCGGCGCTGCAAAATCCCTTCTCGGCATCGCCTTTCGAAGGCACAACACATCATGTCTAATGCGATTGATTCGATCACCGTGCCGAACGCCGTAGTCCACCATATTCTCGTGGTGGATGAAGATAGACCCGCTTCTCAAGCCATCAAAGCGTTCCTGGAAAAGCAAGGATACCAGGTGACGGTCGCCAAAGATGGGGGCCAGGCGCACTCGACATTGATCATGAAAAAGCCCGATTTCGTCATCGTCGAAGCGATGCTGTCAGGCGAAACCGGCTATGAAATCTGCGAACGTATTAAGAAGCAGGAAAACGCCATGCCGGTCATGTTTCTGACCATGGTGGATATCGAAGAGTCTCGTGATCTGGCGATGCGCGTCGGATGCGATGGATACTTGACCAAGCCCTTCGAACCCGATTTATTACTCAATTCGATCAAAGCGATTTCGGAAATGATCTGGCGCCGGACTCACAATATCGAACCGGTCAAAGAATCTTTCATTCGTTTCCAATGCCGTTGCGGAAAAAAGCTGCGAGTCAGTGAGATCCATCGGGGGAAACACATGACTTGTCCAGAATGTGCAGAACTGCTGACCGTCCCGCGGCATGGATAAGCGAAACAAAGCCACGCCGATTATGACTCCTTCCTTGGGATTGATGCGCGGCGATTCATTCAGTGGGGATCTTGAAATCCTTTGTCAGCGAGAGCTAATCCGTGGATTTCATCAGCGAGGAACAGTTTCGACGAAATCAGGAGTCCCGAACAGGATGGGAACTCTATGCCGGACATCGTGAGCACGTCACGTTCCTGTTGACTCAGAACAACTCGCCGTTAAACGGCCGTTTGTGCGTTTTCGGAGCCGGGAACTGTAACGATCTGGATCTGCATCGACTGCGGAACCATTTTCGCGAGATCCATCTGGTCGATCTGGATGCGGATGCGCTGCTCGCAGGCTGTCAGGCTCAAGGGGTGGAA
>JAQGHT010000362.1 GCA_028291565.1 Planctomycetaceae bacterium
TCCGCTTTAGTCAAAGGTGATAACCCGCAAACTGAAGTCGAAGAAAAGGTTGAAGAGCAGCTCTCGCCCGTCGAGGTGGCGATGACAGACAGCATCGAAATGCCCGCCGAAAGCGATTTGATTGGCAAAGTCAACAAGGTCGGCTCATCGTCCACCGAGAACACCGGCGGGACCGAAGGGGCCATTGATCGGTTGACTTTTGAGTTGCTGCAGTCTGTCAAGGAACGCAAGACACTGGTTGTCTGGTTGTTCGATGCCTCGTTGTCGCTGCAAGCTCGCCGTGATCTGATCGCGGATCGTTTTGAAAACGTTTACCGCCAGTTGGACGCTTTGGATGGTGCCGCCAGTAAGCACCTGAAGACGGCTGTGGCGACGTTCGGCGAAACGACGAATATTCTCACTCCTGATCCAGTTGATGGAATTCAGGACGTCGTGCCGCTGATTCGCAAGATCAAGAATGATGTGTCGGGCAAAGAGAACACCTTCGACAGCGTGATCAAAGTGGGACGTAAGTTTCAGCAGTATGCAGTGAGCTCCAACCGCAAAATGTTGATGATTGTCGTCACGGATGAAAAAGGAGATGACGCTCCACAATTCCTGGAAGACGCCATTCATCTGCTAAGTCGCGCGGGGACTCGATGCTTTGTCGTTGGCAATGCCTCTCCGTTCGGCAAGGAGAAGGGCGTCCATACTTGGACTTATCCCGATGGCGGGACAGCTGAAGTCGAAGTTGATCAGGGGCCGGAGACGGTCTATCCCGATATGCTGCGGATGCCGTTCGTGGGAATCAATGCGTACGACCTCGAAAAAATGTCGTCCGGCTATGGTCCTTACGCTCTCACGCGGTTGTGCTCCGAAACTGGTGGCGTCTATCTGATCGCCGAGGAAGGCAACGGGAAGCGTTACGATCCGCATATCATGCGGAACTACCAGCCTGACTACCGGCCGATCATGGTCCAGGAAAAAGAAAAGATGAAGAACAAGGCGAAATATGCCTTGGTCGATACGGCCGCACGGCTGTTGGTCGACAGAATTCCTTCGCCTCAACTTTCGTTCCCGGCCAACAATGACAATGAATTGCGTGAAGCCATCACCGAGGCTCAGAAGCCCATGGCCGTTGCTGAAGGGTTCGTCAAAGCCGTTCTGTCAAATATGGAACTTGGTGAAAAGGACCGCGATAAGATTACAGAACCACGTTGGCAGGCTGCCTTCGACTTGGCGATGGGCCGTGCTGCTGCAGTTTTGGCTCGTACGTCGGGCTACAATATTGTGCTGGCGGAAATGAAGCTGACGCCGAAGCCATTTGCCAGGAAAGGCAATAATCAGTGGACTTTGAAGCCTGCTTCCGCCGCAAATGCAGTCCCGGAAATCAAAAAGAAGGCGGCTAAGGCCCAACTCTATCTGAAGCGCGTGATCGATCAGCATCCGGGCACACCCTGGGCTGACTTGGCAGAACGCGAATTGAGCCAGCCGATGGGTTGGGAATGGGTTGAGGGAGCGGATGCTGCAGGCCGCATGGCGATGGCCACTCCTGAAGAGAAGAAGGCCATGCTTCTGTTGGCTGATGAAGTCAAGAAGAAGCAGGCTGTCATGCAAAAGAAGCAAGCAGCGCGTGTCCCGCCCAAGCTGTAGGACGGCTGAAGCTCAATGAGCGTTTGGCGTCAGGTGCGGCGGTCGAATAGAACGTGCCGCGCCTGTGCTGGTGATCAGATCGCAAGCGCGGTTTTGATTAGGTTGTCAGAAAATCCTGTTGGTGCCAGTGGCTCCAGCTTATTCACGTACTGGTACACTCCCAATTCCGAAAATATTTGGGCGTGACTTGATACCGATTGGGTGGAGGTAGTCTGCGACGCTGCCTCTCCCATTCAATGAAGGATGGACGGCTGGTAACTGATGCGGATACTTTCGCTGATGCTTCGGGCTCAGATGCTGTAGTGAGTAATTCAATCGAGACTGTTCGCGGTCAGGGATGAGTCGTTTCCTTAGACGCTGCTACAATGGCTTCCTTGAGACCTCTCATTTGTGGCTCCGCGGAGGTAAAGTCCCGCCGTTGAACAGCTGGCTTGCATCGCTCATCTCCTGTTGACGCATCGTCCAGCAGGTTGTCGGTTTTGTCGTTTCAGCAACAAATCGGCCAAGTCCGATGTTTAGACTTGTTGACGCTGGACAATCACGCCAGAATAATGCTGTGTGTTAAAAATGCCTCGTTTCAATGAAGTGTCGTTCTCGCGCTGAACAGACTTCCGTTTACCAGTTTTTGCCACCCACAGGCTTGGCTGGATAGTGAGATCGGTTATGGCAGTCAAAATCGACCGCAAGAGTCTTTCCGCGTTTGGCGCGTCAATGTTGATTCATATTCTGGCGCTGGGCTCTCTCGCCTTCGTGGTTCAGAACGTTGACAAGCTGGAAGAGCTAATCGCAATCGAAACGGTCTTCGATGAAGAGCGTGTTCAAGAACAGTTCGAACAACAGATTGAAACCGCGCACGAGGCGGCCACCGCGATGACGTATCAGTCGGGCGGATCGGTGACGGGGGCCATCGGTGGTAATAGTTCGCCTGCCGTTTCGTCTCGTGTGCTTGAGGAATCGGAATCTCTGAAGGATCCAGATGTCACAGTGAATGTTGGCAGCGTTGACATCAACGGCATCGCCGACATTGGAACCGACCTGGGTGAAGGCGAAGTGAAAGGCGAAGTGGGCGCGGCGGTGGATGGCTACGGGACCGCACTCAGTCGAATTACGCAAGAAATTGTCCGCCATATGCGGACTTCAAAGGTTCTCGTCGTCTGGTTGTTTGATGAATCGGATTCGATGAAGGATGACCAGGTCGAAATCAAGAACCAGTTTCATAAGGTTTATGAAGAATTAGGAATCGTCGAAAAGCAGGACAAGGAATTGAAAGCGACTGCTCGGGAAAAAGAGATCTTGCAGACGATGATCTATGGTTACGGCAAGGAACTAGATCAACTGATGAAAATGCCCAGCTCTGATCTCAAGGAGATTAAGGCTGCAATCGCGAAAATCAAAGTGGACGAGTCGGGCTTGGAAAATACCTGCATGGCCGTCAGTTCGATCGTGCAGAAGTACGGACCGCTGGCAAAGCAGCAAAAACGAAAACTGCTGGTCGTGCTGGTCACTGATGAGTCAGGCAATGATGGTCGCGAATTGATCGATTCGGCAATTGACAAGGTCAAGCGATTTGAGGTCCCGGTCTACATCATGGGACGAGAAGCGGTGTTCGGCTATCCTTATGCCCGGATTCGCTGGAGAGATCCCAAATATGGCCTGGATCATTGGCTGCAAATCGATCGCGGTCCGGAAACGCCTGAGCCCGAAGCATTGCAGTTTGATGGGTTGCATGCGCGCTGGGATGCCTACTCCAGCGGCTTCGGTCCTTACGAGCAGGTTCGCATTGCCAAGGAAAGCGGCGGTATCTTCTTCCTGCTGCCAGGCGAAGAAGAAAACCTGGTGGGTCAGGAAGCGATCGATAAGCGGAAATTCGCCTTTTATGACATGAAAGAGTATCTGCCGTCATTGGATTCGCGCCGGGACTATATCAACGAACGACAGAAGAGCAAGTTCCGTGAAACGATGTGGCAAGTCATTTATCGCCTGAATCCCTACATCGACAAAGAACTGAATATCCAGGAACATCACTATCCGTTCTTGCCCGAGGAATTCCAAAAGGCCGGGCAGGTCTCGGCAACTCGCGGTGTGCATGCACTGAGCTTGCTGAATATCGCCGGCGCCGAACTGGAGAAGATTAAGCCGCTCCGCGCAGCGGAAGAGTCGACTCGCTGGCGAGCCAATTACGACTTGATGTTGGGGCAGATCTTCGCGTTCCGCGTGCGGTTATTTCAGGCGATGCTGGCGTTGGATCAACATGCCAAGAATCCACCGGCGCCCAAAAATCCCAAGAGCAATGAATGGCACCTGGTTCGGACATCGAAAATGTTGCCACCCGATGCCAAGCAAATCAAATTCTTTAATGTGAATATGGAGGAGTTGAAGAAGCAAGAAGAGAAAGCTCGCAAACTGCTGGCCGATGTCGTCAAGAATCACCCGCGAACTCCGTGGGCCAATCGCGCGGAATTCGAGCTAATTCATGGCTTTGGCTTCACCATGATCGATGGCTGGCGTGATCCGCGTTATTACGACACCAAGGATATTAAATTCCCCAAGCCTTAGAAGCCGCGATTTTTAACGCGGTAGCAAGCGAGGCATCCTGATCTGGCAGGACGCTTCTCAAGTCCAGCAGCACTTGGTCGCGTTGAATACGGGTGAAAACACGAGGTGCCTGGGAGCTTCCTCCGACTCCTCGTCGTAACATTCCTGAGAACTCCTCCGCGGAGAGTCGAGAATGACGGAGTCCGATGACTGCCGTCGGCAATTGAACTGCAGGCAGGGCGCCACCCCCCACCTCTGCGACATCTTCCCGGATTTCGAGGGTCAGTGACGTAGTTGGTGTCGTCGATTCGACAAGTCGCCGTGCACGCTCCATCAGCGTCACCAGCGATGCTGTCAACATTTGAAACACAGGAATCGACTGCTCGGCAAGGCCCTGACAATAGAGATCCAAAGTTGCAGAGAGAGCTCCCAAAGTGAGCTTGTCGATGCGGACCGCTCGGGCGAGCGGATGCTTGCGAATCAGATTGACAGGCTCATGACGCCCCAAAATGATGCCGCATTGTGGTCCCCCCAGCAGCTTGTCGCCACTGCCCAATACGATGTCCGCGCCGGCTTGAAGGCTTTCGCCGAATGTGGGTTCCGCGGGTAGGCCATAGCGGGTCAAATCAATCAGGCTGCCGCTACCGATGTCGTCGATCACCAGTATTCCGTGTTGTTTTCCCAGCTCGACAAGTTCCGCAATCGCGGGCGTCTGAGAGAATCCGACGATGCGATAATTCGAAGGATGGACATGCAGGATCGCAGCCGTTTGCGGGCCGATCGCAGTGGCATAGTCTTCCAGATGCGTCCGGTTGGTCGTGCCAACTTCTTTCAGGATACTGCCACTGAGGGAAAAAATGTCCGGCAAACGAAACGAACCACCGATTTCGATCAGCTGGCCGCGTGATATGAGGACTTCTTTTCCCCGGCAAAGAGCTTGCAGTGTCAACAGAGTGGCTGCGGCGTTGTTGTTCACGATCAGCGAATCTTCAGATCCTGTCAGTTGTTTCCACGCCGCTTGAACCTGATAGCCGCGATGCCGCCGGGCCCCCGATTCCAGATCAACTTCGAGATTACAGTATCCTCCCGCTCTGGCTAACGCAGCGACAGCTTGCGGCGCGAGAGGAGCTCGCCCCAAGCCGGTGTGCAGAATCACGCCCGTCGCATTGATGACGGGCCCTAGTCGATTCAGGCCGGCTTGGTCGAGAACGGCGAGAGTTCCATGGATCGCCTGATTCAGCAGCTCCGGCCGGGTCGCGATGAGAGCTCCGGCCAGGATTTCAGTCCTCAACTGGTCGATGACTGCCCGCACCGCGGCAATCATGGCAACTCGCCCCGCCATTTCCATTCGCGACGCAATCAATGGGGCGGCAAGCACATCTTGAATGGCTGGCAAGAGACGAGGTGCGGTTTCGTTCATAACACCATTTCGAGTCGAACGGCATCTACATACCAGTTAACGGTTGAACGCCACCCGTTGTGAATTTCGACGTCCCCAAGCCGGCACCGGCTGTGGCACCGAAGACCTGTACCGGGACCGGGAACTTAGTGAGACGGTTGGCAAACTGATCCCACATCTGTTTTGCGAGATGCGACGTGATGTCCTCATTTTGTCCCAGTCGCACCAGGCCAAATGAAGCGTTTGTAAACGTTTCTGTATGTTTCCAAAGCGCTTGCCCATTCGCGACCAGGGCGACTTCGCATTTGACTTCAATGACGGGGACCGTGGTATTGCCGCCGCCGCGTCCAAACCCGATGCTGCGAAATTCCATGTTCCGGCCGGTATTGGCCTGGCTGCTGGTGATGGTAAATGAATATGGGGCGCCGGCGCCCACCTGAAATCCGTGTTTTCGCAAACCGGCGTCGAACCAGGTGCCGACCTCTTGTCCGATATTGGGGCGGTCCGGTGGCATCGCAGCGGTCAAATTGACGCTCAAACCGAGTGGCATCCCGGGCTTCAGCAGGGATTCATCGGGTAACTGAGCGGCTTTGATTTTGTCGGCGACCATCTTTTCCGGCAACGTCGCGCAGCTGAGCGTAATATTTGGATCCTGAAGTCCCGCACTGCTGACATACCAATGTCTGCCATCAGGCTGAGTTCTTGCATGAGCAGTGAATTCGGAAACATAACGCCAGCCATTTTTCTGCTTCTCCAAATCGACCAGCCAGGCATTATCGACCAGCACGTGAGCATCGCCACACCATTGGATCGTGTCGTTACCTTGCGGGACGAAGAACTCGGAAGTGGATTTCCCTGTGGCGACATCCACAATCGAGATTTTTCGGCAGATCGTATCTGATGAAAGAATTGCCAGATGTGTTCCCATCGGGTGAAACGCACAGGCGATGTTTGGCATCGTTACGGGCAATTCCCCGACCAGATCTCCGGTTCGAGGATCCATGAACAGATACCGGGACTCGGCGAGAAAGCCCAGGTATTTTCCGCCGGGACTGACACAGAGATTCTTAGCGGATTTCAACTGCCAGACGGCTTTACATTCGGGCAATTTCCACATGTAGGTCGTTGAATTGAAATTCTGGGTCAGCAGGTACTGGCCATCCAGCACCAGGCCGGTGGTGATCCCCTTGAAAAAGTCGTCTTTTTGCTGGAAGGGACGCAAGCCAGCGACGTGCTTGTTGGTCATGACGTTGTAGACATCCACGCGTTCGTCATTGGGCTTGCTCGTTTTGACGGCGACATGCTCACCGTCCAATGAGGCGTCGATCACCACAGACTTGTAAGCGATTGGCATCGATGCGACGGCCTTGCCGCCTTTGCCCAGATCATAGGCCTCAATCAAGCAGGTTCCTTTGAGGCTCTCGGGCAAATTCACGCCAAATCGAGTCAGTCCCTTACCCTGCATGACTGCGATTGAGTCATCGGTGAACCAGACGATCGCTCGATTGACGCTGGGACGGGAAATAACAACTCCACCCACGCTGGGCCGCTCCTTGGGGAGCGGGATCGAATTTTTGACGGGGTTACTCACCGGAGAAGGATCGGGTTGCATTGACCAGTTGGCGGCGACTGGCGCGATCGAAATCATACCGTCATAATTCGCCCTCGAGATTGTCGGCATGCCCGCATCACTGGCATCGCCCCCTTCTGCAACAACTTTCGCGGCAGCTTCGATCGAATCGAGTGGCACGGGGGCAACTCGCAATACGGGATTCT
>JAQGHT010000954.1 GCA_028291565.1 Planctomycetaceae bacterium
ACGCAATTTGGTCTCGATCAATCCCGATTTGGTAATTTTGCTGGACGACCCGATTTCGATGTCGCCACGTACTGGACGTTGCGAAATCTGGGTATCGGCAACAAGGCGATGATTGATGCCGCCCGCAGCCGCCTTCGTTCGAGTGATTTGCAGCAAGTCGTCGTGTTTGACCAGGTCCGTTCGCAGGTCGCTAAAGCCCATATTCGAGTCCATGCGCGATTCGCAGAAATCACGACGGCAGAGCAAGCCGTTCACGCGGCAACCGATTCCTGGAATGAGGATCTGGCCCGCATTAAGAACAAGGAAGGCCTGCCGATCGAAGTTTTAAATAGTCTGCGACTGCTGGCTAGATCGAGATTCGAATACATGCAGGCCATTGTTGATTACAACCGGGCTCAATTTGAGCTGTACGTCGCGTTGGGGCAACCACCTGCGAATGTCTTGGTTCGCCAGGCAGGGATTGAAACGCCAGCGCCGATGAATAAAGAATAAAGATTGATGATTGCGTTGAGAACGGTGCGCACCACGCCACCAGGCTTGTCCCGGCGAGTCCACGGCCATTGCACTGGTCCAACACTGAGTTAGACGCTGTAACGAATTAAATTGATCAAGTTATTTTGCTTTGATTATTCGGTGACCGAGAGGCTTTCATTCGTTTTTGAACACTAATCTGCGCTAATTTACGTTAATCAGGATTTCATCCCGCAAAGGTCGTCAGACAACACAATTCTTTCCTTTTCTTTATTAGCGTAGATTAGCGTTCCAACTTCCCCTGTTTTCCAGGATGATGCGCGATCTTGAGCGAAAACACATTCGTAATAGATTCAATTTGTTGGTTTTGCCGTATGCACTGTTGTCTCGAACTTGATCAACTTGTTTTGTTACATTTCCTTTGAGGCTGAAAAAATGCCGAAAAACCAGTGGGCTGACACCCACCGCTCGCCTGGTTGTCAGACAGCGTCTTACTCTGAGGTCGAATATGTCAAGCAATGCGATCCGAACGATGATTGCCGGTTGCTGCATTGCGTGGCTCGGTGCCGTAATTGTTTGCGCCGACGATTCGCCTTCCATCCAGCAACTGCCAGCAGAGCGTGCGCCTGGACTGCGTGGCGGCGCATTGCTGCCGACGATTGAAAAGGGTGCGCCGGTGTCTGTAATACCGGAATCGACCGAGTATCTGATCGATCTGCCGAGCGCGCTACAACTCGCGGAATCCGTCAACCCGCAGATTGCTCTCAGCCGCGAAGCGATCAACGAGGCCCTGGCCCTGCATCTGGAAGCCAAAAGTCTGTTGCTGCCGAATCTGACTGCCGGTGCGAATTACCGGTTGCACACCGGTCCTCTGCAGGCGTCGACGGGTGAAATCCGAACGCTGAGGGAACAGTCTGTCTATTTTGGTGGCGGAGCGCAGGCAGTGGGATCTGGGACCGTACCAATCCCTGCCGTTCGGATCTTCAGTCAATTGGGCGACGCGATCTACGCGCCCTTGGTCGCACAACAGGTTGTCGCCGAACGATCATCGACGTCACTGGCTGTCGAGAACGCCCTGTTGCTGGACATCGCGTCCCAATATCTGAAGCTGGTTGCCGCGGAGGCCAGTTTGGAGTCTTATCGGAATTCACAGGCGGAAATGGCGGAAATTGAGCGGACCACTTCAGCATTCGCCCGGACCGGACAAGGACGCGACGGCGACTACAAGCGTGCGCGTGCGGAAGTCCTGTTGCTTCGCGTGGGAGAACAACGGGCTCAGGAACGTGCGGCCGTCGAATCGACCGAGTTGGCTCGGATGCTGCACCTTGATCCAGCTGTCCGCCTCACGACTTTGAAGGCACCGGTGGAACTCGTACAACTCGTGGATCCGGGACTCGATCTGGAGCAATTGGTACAAATGGCGATGATGACGCGTCCCGAGGTCTCGGCCCGCGGTGCGGCGATCAGTGCGGCGGAATCGCGGCTCAAGCAGGAGCAGGTGCGCCCGTTTTTGCCTCTTGTTTCGGTCGGGTACAGTGCCGGAGGTTTTGGTGGCGGCAGCAATCGGCAGGACTTGGGAGTTTCCTCTTTCTATCAGCGGACAGCGGCGCGAACCGACCTTGACGTGTGGGCCATCTGGAGCCTTCAAAACCTCGGCATGGGAAACCGCGCCGTTCAACACCAGGCGGGCGCAGAACGAGATATTTCCCTCTTGCGACGGACCTTGATGTTGGCTCAAATTCGTCGCGAAGTGACCGAAGCACACGCACTTTCGGAAGCGCTGCAGAAGAAAATTGGCGTCACACGTCAGCAATTGCAGACTGCGGAGCGCGGCGCCTGGGAAGAACTGCTCCGAACTCGCGGCGGTGAAGGTCTGCCGATCGAAGTGATTAACAGCGTGGATCTGTTGTCGCAGGCACGGCAGGACGCGATCACAGCACTACTCGCATACAATACCGCACAGTTTCAATTATTTGTGGCGATCGGCGAAACGCCGCTCGGCCCCTTCCGCGGTCGCGATCCGGTCTACACGGTACCGCAAGGCGTGGACGTTCCGGCACTGGTGAAATGACTCATCCTGAATCGGCTTACGATCCTTTCGGATGCCTTTTGTCAGGCCCCGTAAAAAAATAACAGATCCAGCTTCGCAACTGATTTGTCCATCTGCCGCGACAGACAATCATGGAAAACAACTTGGTTCATCAAGAATTGAGCGAGGTCACATCGAGTTGACCACGGATTTCACGGATGGCACGGATATGAATACAAAAGCGGCCGCATTCAGATTCTTCATCCGTGTAATCCGTGGTCAACCTGATAAGGCGTTACAGCAAATTACAATTCGTTAACCTGAAGCATTTCCCTCCCTTGGAGTTTAATCAACATTCTCACTTCTTGGTGGATGTGTCCTCTTGACCGTACACCAAAATCCTAACTACGATTGAGATAAGTGATGGTGTATATTCGCGCATTGCCATCGCTCCGGATTGAAAGTGGGACGAGGCCACACGTTTGTCTTGGGCGAAGGTTGACGAGGCCAGTCGGACGGTTCCCAATCTTTCGTTCTCTCATTGCAGCGAGTTGGAAACCGGCCCCAGCGTCTGTTCGCCACGGGGAAAGACGGAATGTCACGATTGCTGGGTCGGCTTAATTAAAATGAGTGTCACGACGAACATAACGATGATTTGCGGACTGCGCATCGTGCGTGTCGTGGTGGCTTCGTTGTTAAGCATCGTACTGGTTCTGGTCGTCGGAAGTTCGCGAACGCAGACCAATGTGTTCGGCGGCTCCTATTTGCAGAACGCGAAGTCCCCCTCCTTACAGTTCTCTCGAACCTTCCGTCGGCGTCGAGAAACAGAGCTGGTGGCGACAGCCACGGTGATGCAAGTCGAGGGGGCGGTTCCAGGTCTCGATGAGCGGCGCTATTTGGAAATCCGCCATGATCAGTCCACTGGCGAACTGCTGATTCCCGACCTCCGTCTGAGGACGTCGAACGCTGCTGAGTTGCTGCTTTCCGCATCTTGGATGACATCGAGTCACGTCCCTCTGCGCTGTTAACTGTGTGTGCTCGCCGCGAATCGCGATGCCGGGCCGTCAGTTGATATCTATTCTCACAATCTCCGTTCTTCTTTTACATGGAGAGTTCGATGCTCCGTCGCATGACCTATTCGTTTATCGGTTTGGCAGTCTGCCTGGCTGTCATTTGCGTCTGTGGTGTTACCGTTGTGAATTGGGGCAATGCGAAGGAACCGCCGGCTCATTTTTCCGCACAACACCCGGGAAAGCCTGAATCAAAAGAGTTGCGAGTCGATGTTGTATCGCCGCGTGTCGGCGGAATTGAACGAAGTTCGACGCAACCCGGCTCCGTCCACTCGTTTGAGACGGCGGATTTGTACGCAAAGATTTCCGGCTATCTCACGGAGCTCCCCGTGGATATCGGCGACCGCGTGAAGGTCGGCCAAGTCTTAGCCGTCATCGATTCCCCGGAACTGGAAAAGGACGTCCAGCGCGCCGTCGCGGACGTGGAAAAAGCGAAAGCTGGCGTGGTACAGATGGAAGCCAGCGTGGCCGTCGCCAAAGCTCAGCACAAAGCCTCGGAAGCGGCGGTCGTGCAGGCCTTTGGGGAAATCAAGCGAGACGAAGCAAAACAGAGTTTTCAGGGCAAGCAATTTCGTCGTATGAAAGAGCTCTACGGACTGAAGTCGATCGACGAACGGTTGGTCGATGAAAAGGAAGATCAGTTTTTGGCGTCTGAGTCGGCCGTTGATGTCGCGAAAGCGGCCGTCGTAACGGCTCAGGCTCAGGTCGCCGCGGCACAGGCCAAAATCGATGCGGCCTCGGCCGATCTCAAGAATGCCGAGGCTGAGGTTCAAGTCGCAGAAGCCAACCTGGCCAAATCCAAGGTCTTTTTGAACTACACGAAAATCGTCTCACCTTACGATGGGGTGGTCACTCTTCGCAGTTTTCACCGCGGTGCGTTCATCCGGGAAGCAACTGCGGGAGGTGCAGTTCCGGTGTTGCGAGTCGAACGCAGTGACCTGATGCGTGTGGTCGTGCAGGTCCCGGATTTGGATGTGCCGTTTGTCAACGTTGGAGATCCCGCGACCATTCAAATCGCGACATTGCCGGGGATCAATTTCAAAGGCAAAGTTTCTCGGTGTGCGGAATCTGAAGACCATGAAACTCGCACGATGCGGACGGAAATCGACCTGCCGAATCCCGACCATCGTTTGCGAGACGGAATGTATGGCCGGGTGATCATAAAACTCCAGGCCGGCAGCAAAAGCGCGTTCACGGTTCCGGCTTCGACATTGGTGGGCAAGTCTGAGAACAGTAAGGGGCAGATCTATGTCGTACGCGATGGCAAGGCCCGACTGATTCCCGTCGTTGTCGGTACTGATAACGGTGTGGATGTTGAGATTCTTGGCGGCTTGGATATCAATTCGCAGGTGATTTCACGCTATAACGGCGCAATTGGCGAAGGCGTTCCCGTGGTGATTTCGAACGCCGATGTGGGCGAAAAATCGAAACATGAGGAATGAGACGTAGACGCTATTCCGGCGATTAAATGGGACCAATGAGGCTGGTTAATCCCCATAGGTCCCCTGCGTCCCATAAGTCCCATTTCGCACAAGCCAGACGCTTGTGCTACGACAAAGCTGGACGAACTGCGCGCTCAGCAGACGGAAGTTTCCGGAGAAATCGATATGAATGGTCTGATCCTCGCATCGTTGAGAAATCCGATTGCAGTAACGGTCACGGTGCTGACAGTCATTGTCCTCGGCGTCATTTCGTTGATGGCCATTCCGATCGATATTTTGCCAATCTTCAAAAGTCCGGCGGTCCAGGTGCTGACTTTTTACGGCGGCATGCCGGCGGTGACCGTGGAAAAAGACATCACGAATCGTATGGAACGCTGGACAGGGCAAGCCGCCGGAACCAGACGTCAGGAATCGCGATCGATTGTCGGGGCGAGTATTGTCCGCAATTACTTCCAGGATACCGCCGATCCCAATGGTGCCTTGACCCAGGTCAATTCACTGGCTTCCGCAGCCATTCCCAATCTGCCACCGGGCACGCTGCCCCCGGTCGTACTTCCATTCGACCCCACCGCCAGCACCCCGGCTTGTCTGGTAGCTCTCGATAGCGAAACACAAAACGAGGCGACGTTGTACGACGTCGGACGCTACGAGGTAAGAAACATGATCATGGGAATTCCCGGAGCCATTGCTCCGGTCGTGTACGGAGGAAAGGTCCGGGCGGTCATTGCGTATCTTGACCGAGAAAAATTGCAGGCTCGCAACCTGTCACCGATCGATGTGATGAACGCGCTCGACAGTTATAACTTGTTCCTGCCGACTGGCGATGCGAAGTTCGGCAAAATGGACTATGCACTCGATTCGAATTCCATGTATGAATTCATCGAGCGCATGGGCGACATCCCCATCAAGACTCAGCACGGGAATGCGATCTATTTGCGGGACGTGGCCAAGGCCAGCGATGCGAATTTCATTCAGACCAATGTCGTCCGGGTCAACGGCAAACGTGAAGTCTATGTTCCCGTGTATCGCCAGTCAGGAGCCAGCACCTTGAGTGTCGTGGAAAACCTGAAGAAGCAGTTGCCGGACATGCAAGCTCGATTGACGCGTCCGAACGTCGATCTGAAAGTGGTCATGGATCAATCGATCTATGTGCGCAATTCGATCTATGCTCTGATGCAGGAAGGAATCTTGGGGGCCGTGTTGTGCTCACTGGTCATTTTGTTGTTCCTGGGCGAATGGAAAATGACCGCGATTGCCGTGTTTACGATTCCCGTTTCGGTACTCGGAGCTGGCATCGGCCTGTATTACACGGGGAATACGCTCAATGTGATGACGCTGGCCGGCCTGTCTCTGGCGATTGGGCCCCTGGTCGACAGCGCGATCATCTGCCTGGAGAACACCCACCGGCATCTGGGATTGGGAGACTCCCCGGAGGAAGCCGCATTCCTCGGCGCGAGCGAAGTCGCCATGCCGGAACTGGTTGCCAGTTGTTGTACACTGCTGGTTCTCGCTCCTCTCGCATTGATGCCCGGACTGGGGGCATTCCTGTTCCGTCCGATGGCCATGGCCGTGGCCTTTGCCATGATTTCGGCCTACATCCTGTCTCGGAGTTTTGTGCCCGTGCGGTGTGCGAAGTGGCTGACTTCACACGGAATTGCCGCGTCCGAGACACATCACGGAAAAGATCTGCAGCACCGTAATCCGAAAGAATGGGGCTTGATGAAGCGGCTCTTCGCGAAATGGGAGGGGCTGATCAATTTCGGTATCAGCATCTATATCCGGATGCTAGCCGTGGCCATGCGAGCTCGATTGCTGGTGGTGGGGATTGCAGTCGTCACGTTGGTCAGCGTGATTGTCATTTTCGTGCCCAGCATGCGTCGCGAATTCTTTCCTGAAGTTGATTCCGGTGCGTTTGAAATGTACGTCCGAGCCCCTTCGGGGACACGGATTGAAGTGACGGAAGAGCGAATTGCCACGGTCGAAAAATATCTGCAGGAGAAGATCGGTCATGATCTGGAGTTGGTGATCAGCGAAATCGGCGTGACGCCGGACTGGTCGGCCGCCTATACCCCCAACGCTGGCCCGATGGACGCCGTGTTGAAAATCCAACTGCTTGAACATCGCAAGCATTCCGCGCAGGAGTACGTGCAATTGCTGCGTGAGGGCTTTCTGCAGGATCAGAATTTTGCCGACCTGGAATTCTCGTTTGATGCCGGCGGCATGATTCGTGGCGCCATGAACGAGGGGAAATCCACACCCATCAATGTGCGGATTAAATCCAAGACTCTGGAAAAGGCGCGTCAGGTCGCGGAGGGGATCCAACGCGAAGTGGTCAAGATCGAAGGAGTCGTCGATGCGCGGATCCTGCAACGACTGGACTATCCTGAATACATTATCGATGTCGATCGGGCGATGGCGGCTGACGCCGGCTTAAACCAGGGCGACATCATGCGAAATGTGGTGGCGGCGTTCAATTCCAGTATTCAATTCAACAAGAAAAACTTCTGGATCGATCCCGTCAGCAGCAATCAGTATTTCGTAGGTGTTCAGTATCCCGAAGGAGACATCAAGTCGCTCGAGAATTTGCTCGACATCCCGATCACCAGTCCTGTCCAAAAACGCTCGATTCCTCTGAAAAACCTCGTCACGCTAAGACGGGCGAGTGTCCCATCAGAGGTCAGTCACACAAACATCCAGCCCACAATCGATCTGACCATGGGTGTGTCGGGCCGGGATTTAGGGCACGTCGCCGACGACGTCAGCCAGGTTGTCGCCCAATTCGGCAAGCAGATCGAGAGCGGTGTCTGGGCGCCTTATGATCCGACCGAGAAGGGGGAGAAAAAGCTATTGCCTGGCAGCAAGATTGAGCTCAGTGGTGAGTACTCCAGAATGCGGGATACCTTCTATAACTTGGGCGTGGGTTTGATCCTGGCGTCGTTGCTGATCTACTTTCTGATGGCGGCGCTGTTCAAATCGTATGTGACGCCACTGGTAATCATGTCGGCAGTCCCGCTGGGCCTCGTGGGTGTGATTCTGATGCTCTATTTCACGGGCACGGCGATCAACGTGCAGTCGTTGCTGGGTGTGATCTTTATGGTCGGCATCGTAGTGTCGAATACCGTGTTGCTTGTGGATTTCGCACAAGGGATTCGCAATAATTCGAAAAAGACACCGACTGAAGCGATTGTAGAAGCAGCATCCGTCCGCGTGCGGCCGGTTGTCATGACTGCCTTGGCCGCCTTCTTCGCCTTGATTCCCATGGCACTCGCCGTGGAACGAGGAAGTGAGGCGAACGCACCATTGGGACGTGCCGTGATCGGTGGTTTGTTGGCGGGGCTGGTAACGACTTTGTTTGTTGTGCCAGTGCTGTTTTCGTTGTTGGTGAAGGATTACCCGGCAATTCAACCTCAACACGAACCTGCAAACGAACCTGAACCTCAAAACGACGCGAATGCACCTGCGTAATAATAAATAGAGCTGTTCGAATTACAGATCCAGCGGTGCAGGTCGGGCGACAGTGTTATCCCTGGTGTTATTTTCAAGTGCATTCCGCCAGGTATCGCTGCAGTTGACGCGTCATACTGATCGTTTTGAAATCTGGTTACTTTGATCCACGATCACGGTCCATCTTTTCTAGTGGGAGGCGTTACATCATGTTACGGTCGATCTGTATTCCACTCGTGTTTCTGGCTCTCGGAATGTCAGTTCTGGTCTATGCTGAGTCCGGACCGGCGAGTCGTGAAAAGGCGTCTTCAGCTGTTCCAAAAGAATTGCTGGAAAAGAAGTTGGAGGCAGCGCGAAATGTCTTCCGTCTGAATCAGGACCGACTCAAAAGCGGACAGGCCGCTTGCGATGTGAGTTTTTTCATGTGGTCCGAGCACTGGCTCAATGCAGAATTAGCACTGGCTAACAATCGCGTTCAGCGAATTGCAGCGTTCAAGGCGCATCTGGAACGCTCGAAAGACCTGGAGAACATTGCGATCTTACGTTCGAAATCCGGACAAGGCCCTGAAGTGGACACCCTGGCGGCAACATATTATCGCACTGATGCCGAGATCCGATTGATACAAGTCAGTGCAGAGTAAATGGGATGACTAAAAGCTCACTTGCACGCGAGTGACGAACAAATTCGCCGTGCTGAAACCTTTGGCTTGATTGTCCAACATGGCATAGATCCAGTTGGCTTGAATCTTTGTATTCGAGTTTAAGAACCAGCTGACACCCAAAGTCGAGTCATTGACAGTTCCATTGCCGGCATGACTTGTTGCTGTGAATGTGTTCGTCGTAGAGTTGTAGTAGTGGCCATTCAAACTGGCGGGATTCGTTAAGTCAACAAATGACCAACGGTAAGCGACTTCCCAGGCTCCCCAGCCGTGAATGCCGCGATCGGCACCTCGGCCGACCGAGATAAAATCGTTGAACGGAATGGGATTTTTCAGAGCACCGAATTTCTTTTCGTATTCGCGGTGTTCACCGGTCAAACGGTACATGACTTCCCCGTACGCTCCATTATAAAAGACGGGGCCGACGACGCTGTCGACGACGGTCGCCATCCATTCGGCCTGTAAACTGAAAGGTCCGTCCTGATAGACGGTTTCAAAACCGAACAGATTGAAGTTGTGGGCTTCGTATTTTCCAGTATCCACAAAGAAGGGAGTGCCGTTGGCAGCATTACCAAACGAGGTGGAATTCTCGGGCAGCCCCAGCGGACCGAATTCGGGGCCAGTACGAGCCTGGTAGAAGGGGCGAGGTGAACCGGCGTTTCCGGAGGCTCCACTCCCCGTCGCGTCATTGGCTCCCAATTGGCTGTAATCATAAGAAAACCCGACTTGCCAGAAGCACTTTCCATTTTCTTCCATCCAAGGCAGGTGGGTCACCCGCGTGGAGAACGAATATCCGCCAATATCCCCAAAATCCGTGGCAAACCTTGAATCACCGAGCGGTGCGTTGTTGAAACCGCCGGTTCGGAAAACGCTATAAGCCCAACCGGTCCGCTCGTCCTCACTCAAGTTGTGGGCCATGACTCCGTCACGGCGGAACGGAACGAAAGCGAGGAATGGTAGCGACCGTTCCAGGAATGGCAGATTGCGAAATCCACTCAGTGCGTCGACGCTGAACGGTTGCAGAAAATGTCCGACCCGAACGGCACCCAAATAGGGGAGATTTTCTTGCTCGACATAGGTATCGAAGAAACTGGGACGGCCCGCATTCGCGAAATCGACTTCGAGTTGATAGGCGGTGAACTCGGCTGCTCTTCCCTGGACCGCTAATCGAGCACGCCGAAAACCGGTTCCGTCCTGAGCATCGCCGACGGTTTTCATATTCTTCTCAGACTGTGAATACCAGGCACTGTCCAGCTGTGTGAACCCGGTAATCTTAAACGTCGGATAGGTCGTTTTCTTGGGAGCCGTCGAGGCTTCAAACTTCTTTGACAGTTTGTTGAAGCGTTCTTCCAGGTCCTTGAAGCGGGGATCTGATGACGGCAATACGGAATCTGGCACGCCGTCAGGAACGATCAGACTGGATGCAACTCCAGCGGTCTCAGCACCAAGCAGGTTGGAATCCGCTACCGACATTTGCCCGATGTCATCAGCCTGATCCTCGGAGTCTGGTGACTGCAGTGCCGTTCTAGAAAGTAAATCCCGATCTTGAAACAATGGTTCCTCCGCCACCGTCTCACAGGTCATCAGGACCGTCGCAGCAATGACAAAAAGAGACACTAATCGCATGAGCGAAGTACCTAGGCATGGGGTTCGTGGAGCGCGTGACCAACTCATACCGCGCGATCAAAAATGACCGGGGATTTAAGATGAGTATTCGTGGGTAGGATGTGGGGCGCAGGAGGGCTCTGGGAAATGAATTGCAGGCAGAGTGTGACTGAATAACGGTTTTGAAATCTAGGGTCAATACCTCTTGCCAGTTTCTTGCAAATCTGTCAGGCTGACGTGAACACGAAATTCAGTCGGGACGCTGATTTTCGAGTAGCCAAAGTTGCTTAACCTCGGCTATCGGGACAAAAACGGAACGAACCTCCCCAGTCTCCAACGAGTTTTGTGACGAAAATCTCTGAGGGGAGTTACCCACTGGGGCGGTAATGCCTGGCCCGCTACTTCACAGCAAGGCCAATACCTGAGTATTGAAAACCGAGCTGATCCATTGTCGCCGGTTCATAGAGATTGCGGCCGTCGAAGATGACAGGTTGCTTGAGAAGTTGCCGGATCAGTTCAAAATTGGGGTTCCGGAATTCGCTCCACTCCGTGACGATCAGCAGCGCATCAGCCTCGTTCAACGCATCGTACATGTTGTCGCAATAGGTCAATTTGTCGCCGTGCATCTGGCGGACATTTTCCATCGCGATTGGGTCATGCACGTTCACTTCAGCTCCGGCGCTCAGCAGCGACTCAATGAGCGACAAGGCAGGCGCTTCGCGGATATCGTCCGTGCGCGGTTTGAACGCCAGTCCCCAGATCGCAATCTTACGTCCTTTTAGTTTGCCACCATAGAAGCTGTTGACTTTATTAAATAGAACCTGTTTTTGCGCGTTGTTGACGTTGTCGACGGCCGCCAGGATTCGTGGTTCCAGGTTGTTGGTTTCCGCGACGTGCATGAGGGCTCGCACGTCTTTGGGAAAACAGGATCCACCATAGCCGACACCCGGAAACAAGAACGAGAAGCCGATCCTCTGATCATGGCCGATGCCGCGGCGGACTTCATTGATATTGGCGCCAACAGTTTCGCACAGATTGGCCATTTCATTGATAAAGCTGATTTTCGTCGCCAGCAGGCAGTTGGCGACGTATTTTGTCATTTCAGCGCTCTCCAGTCCCATTGTCAGGAATGGATGCTCGGTCCGCAAAAAGGGGCGATACAAGTCTTGCAGGACGGCGGCCACTTCGGGACGTTCGACTCCGACGACAACCCGGTCGGGTTTGGTAAAGTCGTCAATCGCGCAGCCCTCTTTCAGGAATTCGGGATTCGAAGCGACATCGACGTTGCGGCCAGTCAATTCACGCAATCGATTCGCGACCGCCCGATTCGTACCAACCGGAACGGTACTCTTAATTACGACAATCGTCTTACTCGTCAGCAGCGGAGCGAGGGAATCGGCGACCTTCCACAAGCCGGTCAAGTCGGCGGCGCCCGTTTCGCTCTGCGGAGTCCCCACCGCGATAAACACGCAGTCGGCGTCCGGTACGACGGAGGCCGCATTTGTTGTGAATTGAAGTCGTCCCGCACGGACATTGTGTAGCACGAGTTCCGTCAGCCCCGGTTCGTAAATGGGGATTTCGCCACGCCGCAGCCGTTCGATCTTGCCGGCGTCGATATCGACACAAGTGACGTCATTGCCGCTGTCCGCGAGACACGTACCCGTAACGAGGCCAACGTAACCGGTACCAATCATAACAATGTGCATGGAGCAACTTTCAAAGGAATGGAGCGAATGAAATTGAGACTTTCAATTCCACCCGGCGTCCGGATCATAAACTTCGGCCCAATCACCAACAATATCGATTAAGGCTCTATCTGGTTAATATAGTTCGGAGACAGGACTTTCTGACCGATTGATCAGTTCCGGGGGCCGGACGTGGTCAACTGCCAGGGACCCGACGGGTGCCCCGTTCGCGGTTCGGAGTTATCCGAGAATTCGAAACCGGACACCAGCACGGTCCGGCTGATACGATCATCATGTCTTGACCTGTGACTTCTGAGCTTGATCGACATTGGTGTTGACAGGTTGTGTCGAGTTCAACAAGCTAGTGCGGTTCCACCTTGTGTGTTCCGCGAGATACCATAAATTCCCCGATCGAAGAGGTAAAACGACCGAATCACTTTCAGTTTCACTTAAAGTTAGCACGCGATAACATTCTTGCGATCCTCTTTTTGTACTTCACTACGACAGCGGTCGATCGCAGGGCCATGAAGCTTCGATGTCACCGAGAGTGTCTGTTCTCTACAGTTGGAAAACGCGACAGTCTAGCGAATTCGTTGCAGTTTCCACATTTCTGGTTGGGAGCGGTTTGGCGAAATTGACGGTTGTAACCTGTTGGGATTTGATCAAAGTTGTCTTATGAAAAATAACGCATTGTTGAGAGTGTAGTACCGAATCCTTGCACAAGAATCGCAATTTTCGCGCCAGCAGCCCTGACAGACGTTCAAGACAGAATTGGTATGCTGTCAGCGGTACCTGGTCCCTGACTCTGATAAAGGTCGCAAGAACTGCCGCCGCTGGCCGTTGAGGGTGAGTGATGATTTATGAAGCAGAGCGGGCAACTTGTTTTGGTGATTGACGATGACCCTGATTTTCAGGCTCTGGTCGCCTGGATGCTGGATGCGCGCGGATATCAGGTACGCGCGGCTTTGAGTCCCGATGAAATCAGCAATGTCCTGGGAAATGAAATCCCGCAGGCCATTCTGTTGGATTGGCAGTTGGGAAGCGTCGACGGCACAACATTGATCGACTCTTTGCGGCGGCAATTTTCGCATACTTCGATCGTATTCGTGACCGGTTTTAGTTCTCCCGAAGTGGCCGCGTCAGCGATCAAGTTAGGGGCCTTTGATTTCCTCACCAAGCCTTTGGATGAGGGCAAATTCACCGTTACGATTGCCAAAGCCGTTGAACAATACGAACTCTTGTTGCGACTGCATCGTCTGGAATTGGGAAGCGATGAATTCGGTTTCGAGGGCTTGATTGGTGTTTCGCCCCAGATGCGTACTGTTTATTCCATCATCCGCAGCGTCGCGCCAACCGACGTCAACGTGATGATTTGCGGTGAATCCGGAACCGGCAAGGAACTCGTGGCCTCCGCCATACACGCTTGCAGCGATCGCGCGGCTGGTCCATTTGTCGCTCAGAACATGGCTTCTATCCCGGCAGACCTGGCCGAGGCGACTTTGTTCGGGCATGAGAAAGGTGCTTTTACCGGAGCAGATCGGGGCCGGGCCGGCGCCGCTGGCGAGGCTGCGGGCGGGACGCTGTTTCTGGATGAAATCACGGAAATGCCAATGGGCCTGCAGGCGAAACTACTGCGTTTTCTGCAAGAACGGACCTATCGACCAGTCGGGGGACTGAAGGATCTCAAAGCCGACGCGCGCATTATCAGCGCCACGAATCGTGATCCGGCGGCCGCCGTCCGGGAGAAGACACTACGGGATGATTTGTACTATCGACTGAATGTGGTCCCGATCCTGTTACCACCATTGCGGGAGCGGGAAGGGGATATCGGGCTGCTGGCAAATCACGTA
>JAQGHT010000966.1 GCA_028291565.1 Planctomycetaceae bacterium
AACCGCCTCCAACAGACTCGCGAGCGGCAGAGAAACCCGATTGGGTCTGGAAGCAGGACGATCCATTATTTGATCGATTAGAGCGCATTGAATTACTCTCGCACCACCTTGGGGTGCCGGTGTCTCAATATGCTCTGGCCTGGACATTAGCACAACAGGCCATGTCAGCACTCATCGTCGGGGTCAAGCGGGTTGAGCAGATTCAGGACGCGGTTGAAGCAGCGGAGGTCGTGATTCCAAGCGAGCATTTCGCAAAACTCGACGTGATCTGTCCCGCCCCGTGGCATCAACATGATCCATTGCGCGGCTAAAGTGTTCTAGCTTGGATCTGCCTCGTAGCCGAAACCGTGAGACTTCGGACGAGGAAACCGCAAGGTGAAATCGTCTTAGCGATCAGATAGATTGGCGATGCGTCGAATTGCGCGGAATTGATATCGCATGAACCCATAATCGCAATTCAGTCTGTAGACCGCGACCCGGCGGAAATCAAAATTGCCGTCGTCCGGGATATAGTTTCGTCCGAATGCGGGATTCATGGGTAATGCGATACACGGCTCCAGATCATGCCGGTCAGGAGAAATCGACTGGCAATAGCCGTCGAATGGTCCGCCGATGAACTCTAATTTGCTTTGCTTCTGTATCTTCATCATTCTGCCTCCGCCATCGATATCCATATTCTGTGCAGATTTGAGTCGCAATTTGTTCCGCTGACACACATCTTGGTCGATTCGCGAACACCTTCGTCCACGCCGACGGACTCAATTCGCCTCAATGACGTCGCCGGCAGTAGGGACCACCAATTTCGAGATGGGACGAAGTCCAGTAGAAGCTTGGGCAGACAAGAATATGAGTCAGAATAAGGGGCGATTTTACCTCTTTCTCTGTTCTCGATTTCCAGACAATGCAATTCCAATTCCGTTTTGAACAAAAAGATCTAATAATTAATCTCGTCCTGAATTCAGAAAAATGTCACAAGCGGTTGGGAGACCGCAAAGTGGACATCAGATTCGCAACAGTTCGCGCCCGAGTGCGGCGGATGCCGATCCCGAATGTCCGTCAAGATTTCTCGAGTCTCTGGCGAGCATGGCTGCAAATTCGGTCAATGGCTTCGGATACGAGGAAATGGCGAATTTTTGTAAGATCTGCGCAAGTCTGTTGTGTTGTGTTTAGGAGGCGAGGATGCGCGGATGATGATTGCTCCGGAAACTCGGCCGAGCTTACTGTTACGGCTCAAAGACGCGCGGGACCAACAGGCATGGACCGAGTTCTATGAGATTTACCAGCCTTTGATTGTTCGGCTGGTATCTCAACGCGGTTTGCAGGACATTGATGCGCGCGAGGTCGCCCAGGAAGTCCTGGTGGCGGTGTCGCGCGCGATCAGCCGCTGGGAATCTGATCCCGAGCGAGGATCCTTTCGTGGCTGGTTATCGCGAATCGCAAGGAACCTGGTCGTCAACTTTCTCATCCGGCAGGCGCGACACCCGCGAGCATCCGGGGACAGCAATATGGCTCGCTGTCTGGATGAGCTTCCTGCTCCCGAAGGCAGTGAATCATGCTTGTTTGATCTCGAATACCGTCGGCAAATCTTTTTGTGGGCGACCTCGGAAATTCAAGCGGAATTTCGCGAGAAACCATGGAAAGCCTTCTGGCAGACCAGCGTCGAAGGACGTGACATGGCGCAGGTGGCTCAGGAACTGGGAATGTCAGCTGGCGCTTTATATGTGGCGAGAAGCCGAATCATGAAGCGATTGCGAGAGAAGATCGAAACTGCGGGCAGATAATGTTGACTCAAGCAACTCCGTGTAATTCTGAACGACTGCAACAACTGCTCAATGGGCAGTTGTCGGAGCAACTCGAAGCAGTCATCGAATTACATTTAGAATCTTGCCACCCCTGCCGTTGCGAATTGGAGGGACTGGCCGCGACAGAAGACTGGTGGCGTGAAACCCAAGAATTGCTCGCTGGCAGGGTAGAAGCAATCAATTCAGACGAAAAACTTTCAATGCGATCAGAGTCTCCGTCACTGGAATTGGTCGAAGCACCGTCGTTAATGTTCCTGGCGCCGAGTGATAATCCCGCAATGCTGGGCCGACTGGGCGAGTTCGAGATTCTAGAATTCATCGGTCGGGGAGGCATGGGGCTGGTTCTGAAAGGATACGACCATGAGCTGAACCGGTTTGTCGCGATTAAGGTTCTGGCTCCGCACTACGCCGAGCATGGCGGGGCCCGTCGAAGATTCGCTCGCGAAGCGCAAGCGGCGGCGGCCGTGGTCCACCAGCATGTCGTGGCGATTCACGCGGTCGACGCGACACACCAGCCGCCCTATCTGGTCATGGCCTTTATACCTGGCGAATCGCTGCAGCAGCGGCTGGAGAGAACGGGTTCCTTCGACGTCATCGAAGTCTTGCGAATCGGTCAGCAAGTCGCCGAAGGTCTGGCGGCGGCCCATGCCCAAGGATTGGTCCATCGCGATGTCAAACCTGCGAATATCCTGCTCGAACGAAATGTCGAACGAGTCCTGTTAACCGACTTTGGACTGGCGCGGGCCATTGATGATGCAAGTCTTACCCAAAGTGGTGTCATTGCGGGAACTCCGCAATATATGTCACCTGAACAGGCCCGGGGCGATGCGATCGATCATCGAGCCGACTTGTTTAGTCTTGGCAGTGTGTTGTATGCCTTGCTGGCCGGACATCCCCCCTTTCGCGCGGATTCCCCCTACGCCGTCCTCCGCCGAGTGAACGACGACACGCCTCGATCTTTGCGCGAAATCAACCCGCAGATTCCCGACTGGCTGAACGCGTTGATTGCGAAGTTGCTCGCCAAAGATCCGAATCAGCGATGGCAATCGGCGCGAGAAGTCGCGGATTTGTTGAAGGAATGTTTGTCTCATGTCCAACAGCCGACGCATTGCAAAATACCAAATCCAGTTCTGTCATTAATCCAACGACCGGTTGATCAACGACAATTCCTGCTGCTGGCAGTCGTGTGCATCGCAACACTTCTCGTTGCCGGATGGTGGTGCGGTCCGGGTTTTCGTCGCAATTCAACTTCGGCAGCGGCATCCCACGCCGAGAATCGAACGACACAGGGCGAAGAGATTCAGAAGCATCTTCCCCGTGAAACACCGGAGGAAGAATGGAATGATGCCATCCTGGATGACGCCGCTGAAGTCGACAAACAGCTGAAATGTTTGGAATCAGAGACCGAGTTCTAAGCTCATCTTCGATCAGTATTAGTCCAGGCTCGCTGTGGACGAATTTCCAATTTCGTTCGCGGTAGATCTCGTTTAAGGCACATGCACATTCCAGCGAAAGCAGAGTTCGTGCATCCGTGAGATTTGAAGGGAACAATGAAATGCTGGCCATTCGATATTTGATGGTGCTTCTGATTTTGGGCACAGTCGCGGGCGGATCGTACATCTTTGCGGATGATCCGGCCGTGCCTGCGACTCAACCGTCAACGCAAGCAGATGTGCCGGCACAGACTGGCCCGGCGCCAACAGCCGTTGACGCGATCCTGGAGGTCATGAAAGCCGCGGAGAAGGAAGGGGATCAGGAGGGGGCTACAGTCGTTGAACAAGAAGTGGCCAAGCGCTATCGCGCACTCCGGGCATTGATTGAAATGGGGTCGATTCAAAATGTTAAAGCCGAACTGAACCGCATGCCGGAAACCAGGCACGGAACATTCGCCGTCATCCAATGGCTGACACAAAATTCCTCGCGCCCAGATATGGATGGTCGAATACGCAGTGAGGAGTTTCGACAGGGAGCCGCAAAGACCGCACAACACAAATCTCGCGAGGCACTCAGAGTCATGGATCTGGAAGAGTATCTGGCTTGGGCGGCATTCCAAAAAGCGCTCCGAGTCTCAACGTCGCAGCCGGATCCCACCTCGATCGCCGAGTTGACACCAATTGTCGCGGCCGAACGCCTGCCGCGTCCCCTTCCTCATACTGGCGATTTGAAACTCATCGTCGACCAGTTCAATCAGAAACTCCAAACCGGAGAATTGAACGGACTGGGAAGCCTGGTTGCGAAGGCAATGCGAAAAAGGCCTGACAGCGCTGAGGTGGAACGAATGAAGCTGCGCCTCGTATTCAGATTGAGTCTGAATCAAAACCCCAGATTCATGAATGACGAGAATGCTGTTTCCCAATTGGCATCGCAGTTTACTTCGGCCGCGCGTCGTCGAATGGCGTTGGGCGAATATGAATCCGCTCGGTTGCTGGCGACCGATGCTATTCCTCTGAACACTCACAAAGTGGTTGACTCTGATTCGCCGTCGCAAGTACTGGCGAATATTCAATTGATTCAGGCAACCAACCAGCAAACTGCAGTGCTAGAAGTGGATCCGTCCCTGGAATACGCACCGGACGTTTCGCCAAACCTACTACGAAATTCGTCCCTTGAAGAAGGAGAAAATGCACCTGCGAACTGGCAACAGGGCACAGCCGTTACAGGAGTGGAATTCATCTGGGACAAGAAGAATGGCCACACTGGCAAATCCAGTTTGGCTCTTTCCAAAACGGCAAAACGGTATTTCCCAATTGCCGATTGGCATCAAACGGTGGAATGGAACGGAAACAGTTCAAAACTCCGGGTCAGCGCCCAAGTGAAAGCGGAGGTGCTGACGAAAGCAGTTCTGGATGTTGCGTTTCTCGACGAAAACGACAAATGGCTCGAGCACAAGTGGGCTGCGTACATTGGTGAAACTGATAACGGCCCGCCCATCACGCATGATTGGAAGAAATATCAAGGTGATGTCGATGTTCCACCAGGCACAAAAAAAATTCAAATTGGACTGCAGATCTATGGCCCGGGCAAAGTCTGGTTTGACGACGTGTCAGCCTCGGTCATCGCTGATGTCAACCAGCTACCGCAGCCAGCTTCACAATACGATTCGGCGTTGCCTCCAAATCAACCGCTCGGTCGGTTGCAGCTTGCCGTCCCGCGAGACCGCACCAAGGAGGTCATGTCGCTCGTCAAAGCCGAATTTGAATCACGTCCAGGTGAAAAAGTGACTCTCGATTCCGAGCCACTTGGCGATTCAGCCGAGGTCGTTAATGTGAAAGGGCCGTTATATCGTCTGGAACAAGTTTCAGAATTCGTACTTGGAATTCAGCGACTCTATCAATATCAAGCTGACGTCAGTCGGAAACCGGATGAAGAGGATCTCAAGCTGGACCGCGAGACCAGAGAATTGGCAGCTCGCGTCCGCGCGGCTTCAGGAGCCGAACGGGAGAAGCTGAAAAGCGACTTCGAAAACTTGATTTCGAAACAGTTCAAACACCGCCAGAACCGCCGAAAGATTGAGATCGAAGATCTGTCCCGGCGCGTCGAACAAATGCGAAAGCGGCATCTTCGCCGGGATGAACAGCAAACAGAAATCCTGAAGGCCCGCGTCAAAGATTTACTGGACGAAGATCGCGACCTCAAATGGGACGAAGCCCAGCGAAAGCCGTCATTGAAACCAGGGGTGCAAGAAAGCTTGAGTCTCCAGAAAAGTGGGTTTTTCGGCTCTGCTGTGAAACCAGGAACAGCAATCGTTGAACGTGATGTCGCGCCCATTGATTCCACCACAGAGGACTCGCTGGCTTCGCCCACTTATGATGGTATTTCCTATTCCGCATGGTTAAAGACGCTCGAGTCGGAGCGAAATCCTAAAAAAGTCTTCGAGGCAGTAAAAGCATTGAAGGAAATGCCGCAGGCCGGAGATGCGGCGCGCCTTGCAAAAGGTTTCATTCGGGCTGTTCGTTTACTTCCACTCGATGGAATGGAGGCAATCAAAGTAAGTCATAGTCCAGAGTTTATGTCCGTCATCAAAGCCCTCTGCGTGCTTCCCGTCGAACCAGTCGTCGCGGCCCTGATGGACGAGATTCGGAGTGGCCTGAAATCCGAAGGCAGCAGACTCCTCACCAGGTACTTGCTGGTCTTACCGTTTGAGAATCGCGAGGTCGACCCGCAGCTATCCGAATTGACACGATTGAGCAAGCCGATGTCCTTGCATGCGAAACAATTGCTGGAATTGATCATCGAATTAAAAGCGTTGCCTGATACCACAATCGTGGACATCGCAATCAAGCTGCTGCTTGGAAGTCACCTGAAACCGGTTGAGGTTTCAGGACTGTCGCCGGTGATTGCGAACGTGCTGAAAGAACACCAGAAATTGAAGGACGACGAAGGGCAAGCAGAGATTTCACTATCCATCGAAATTGCCAAGATCGATTCCGAGTTTCCCGGCGTAAAGAGTGCCATTTCCGAGTTCACCAAAAGACTGCGTCAGCGGTGGGATGGCCTACAGATGACTACTGACGCACAACTTGCAGAAAGGCAAGTTCAGATTCATTTGCCAGGAGGAAAGACGACTCAATGCCCGTGTGAGATCTTTTGGATTGAGTCAATGATTTCCGAGCTCGGGCAAATCGGCACGCCAGCCCGAGAGGCCGTTCCCTTATTAAAGGAAATCCAGGCGACCAACCTCTCGACGACGAAACCCTTTCAGAAACTAATACGGGAAATCCGCGACAGGTTTCAGCGCGAGGTCACGACGGCGTTGGAAAACATCGAGCGAAAATGATGCAGTTCAGATCTGGTGGAACAAATTCTGCAGCAGGATGCTCAAAAGAATTCGGACCAATCGAAGTCCATGTCCGGTCTAAATCCGAAGCTCCAGCCTCACACCCCGCAGGTCCATTTCATACTCGACATCCTGAATCGGGGGACGGCTGTAGTGCCAATGAACTCCGTGCATATCCGCTGGCCGCATGCGACTGAGGACCAATTCCGGAAGTAATTGGTTGAGGGGATGGACCGTATAGATGTCGGCCACTGTCACGCGATCCCAATCCGCCCCCAACCCGCGTAGCCGGGCTTCCATCAGATCCATGACAAACCGTGCCTTGGTCTGCAAGCCAGCGGGAGAAACATCATCCAATGCGATGATTGAATCGCGTTGCAAAATTCCTTCGGGGAGTTCGCCAGCTCCGGCGACAACGAATGTGGGCGAGGCATCTCCTGCGATCGGCCGCGTGTAAGAGAAGCCGTACAGTAACGGCTCCGAGGGCAGCGAGAACTCTGGAGCGACATTAGTCCTGGCAATGGGATTGACTCCATCAACGAAC
Source organism: Planctomycetaceae bacterium (assembly GCA_028291565.1). GTDB lineage: Bacteria > Planctomycetota > Planctomycetia > Planctomycetales > Planctomycetaceae > JAKFVC01. The sequence goes on from JAQGHT010000966.1 coordinate 7,124, forward strand.
AATCCCCAGGACTTCAAAATCTCTGCGTACCCTGCATTGAACTCTGCGAAACCCGGAAAGGTGAACGGCTTTGGCGATCGCAATTCCATCGCACACAACGCGGCCCTGGGACGCTGTTCGGACAGCAGAAATGACTCAACCCGATCAAATCCCTGACGGTAGGGTACGGGCCGCTGTAATGTGATATGGACGATTTCAAATCCGGGTGACGAGACGACTCCACAGGAGTATGGTGCGATCCCGGGTAAGAATCGATAATTGCCGGTCGGATGATCAATCAATGACATAAGATCCGCCTTTCGTCATGAGAATGCTGGTCGGACGTGGGACGAACACTTCATTTACGAAGTCGAAGACATAAAAGTCTTCATGTTGCCATGCCAGCTGGCAGCCCAGTCTATTTCGCCGTCCCAATACTGTGTGACGCTTGGCACATCGCCGCCAGTCTTTTCTTCTTGTCCGCCCAAACGCGAACTCAGTGGGCCGGGAACGGCAATCCTACATGATTGCGGTGAGTATTCAAATCCGCCGCAAATCTGTTCACTCAGCCACCGTCTGCGGTCTCTTGCGTTCGTGCTCAGGCTGGCGCCAATTCCAGGCCGTCGAGTTCTGATTGACGATAATTGTGCTGCTGACTTCAGTCGGAGGTAAGGTCATTTCTGCGGCGCGATAAGTCAGCAATTGCCATTCGATATAAATCCACAGCAGCGTCGAAGGAAGTGCCTTCAACGCATATCGCATCATGATTTCATCCTGAAGATATTGCGGCACCGCGTCTGTCAGGGCGAAATCCGTCAACAAGACGAAGAACGTCATGAACCCGACGAGCCAGCGCGAGGTCGGCTGCCACAAACTCCAGATTGCGGCCCCACAGGCGGCGATTACATAGGTCGACGATTCGGCCTTGTTATTGAAAATGACTACCCACAGCAAAATCGAGGAAAAAAACATTGCTCGAAAGGCGGGAGTTCGTACTCCGGAAGGTCGCATTAATGGAGCCAGTAAGATAACAGCACCGGCCACAATAAATGGGAGCCGCGGACAGTGGAGACCCAGCGTCCGTTCGAGCAAAGTGAACAGCGAGAAATTCATGGGCCCCGATCGATCGCTCACCAGCTGATGCGCCCAATTCTGATACTGCCAGACCAGCGATTCCAGGCCGATCAAAGGCAGTGGTGCAAGTACCATCAGCACCGTGATCAAAATCAGCGATAGCACGTACCGAGAGGGATGACTGTAAAGCAAAAAGCAAGGCGCCAGCCCAACCGCGAAGAGTTTCGTAAACGCGCCGCAACAAATGCAAAACGACGATCGCAAGGGCTTTCGCGACTCCATTGCATTGTATGCCAGCAACATTGATCCCGCGACCAGCCCATTACTTTGAGAATTCTGCAGTGCTCCCAGCAGTGGCAGAAAGCAGATAGCGAGCACCCACGCCTTTTGTCGACGTGTCACATTCAGCCCCTGTATTCCAGACCAAAACACAAGGATATTGGTCAGATTCCAGAGCAGCAGGCCAACAGGTCGTGGGAACACACCGAACAGGAACATACCCATTGCGAAAGTCGGGCTGTATTTGAAGATGTCTTGGTACTGTTCCGGATATTTCGCATACAGATTATTGTCGCTGACGAGGTGCTCGAACGACGATGCGAAAATTCGAAAGTTGTTAGAACTGGTCGGGCCGCGGAAGTCCGCCAGAAGCGTTGCTACAGAGAAAAATACGATACACGCGATTAGTAGTCGAGTCGGCAAAGCGGAACGTATAGCTGGGACAGGCATCGAATAACTCGCCCGACGTGGTTGGTGATTCATCGGTTAGAAGTTTATCGATTGGATTGAAAACGTGGTAGAACGAGATCCCGAGGTGATTGCGCCAGCCGATGAGTATTCAATCGATCCTCGATCTAACGGTAGTGGCGAATATTCATTTGGAACATGTGTACCCAAAAGTTTGTCGTCTCAAATTGTTCCCTCAGTGCTGATACAAACCTCCGTCTGATCTCGAATTCCTGGTTTTTATCAATGCAAACGTTTTGCGAAGGACCGGTTGCACGACTCTTTAGATTCGCGGAATTCAAGCGTAAATCAACGCGCGGGATTGGCACTTCGGTCGCTTCATTCCTGTTATGGAATAGACCAAACTACATTGTGCAGCCTTACGACAGGCCCGAATCCGAATGAATTCTGCCTTATTTTTCGACACTTGTCGCCAATCGCCCGTTATTGATCGGAGCGATTCGAGTCCTCTGATCGTCAAATGTCATTCGAATCGCGGACACGCCGCAGAAGTCATTGAATTGATGGAACATCCCCTGCTGCTGAATCCAAACGCACGGGGGTTCGACGAAGAGTGTCCAAATCCAGTCGTTCGTTCTCGCCAATGACCAATGACAAAAAAAGCGGACTCGCCAGATGTTCTGATGAGTCCGCTTCACTTGTATTACTCTTTTTCGAACCACAGAGGCAATGAGGGCGCAGAGATCACTGCCGAGTTCCAGCACGGAACTCTGAATTCTCTAGGCCTCCGTGGCCTGCCACTGCACGGCATTCGGCAAGCACAGTTTGCACGAGCGAACACTCTTTTCGAATGGCCCCCGCTTCTGACTTGCCGGCTTCTCGATCCGCTAATTACGGCTTACCGGTCCTTGCGATGTCGAATTTTGGCCTTCATACGTCGCTTGCGGCTGCCGATCTTACGCCGTCCTTTACCCGTCTTCTTCACTCCCACAGTCGTGAGTCTCCTTCCTGAGAATCCAAATTTCTGTCAAATTTTTCAACCCAACTCATTACGCCAACGAAATTTGAGTCTTCGAACAGAGATTGCTACTTCGCGGGCAGATGCCGGAAATTCGCGTCTCTTGGAGCTCTATTTCGACTGCGATCTCGAGTCGGGACCGAAGCGTGAAAGTGTACCAGGAAATCCACAACGTAGCAAGAGTGGCAAGAGTTATGTTATTCCTGAGTAAGCAATTAGATCTGAAATGCAATGATCACGCGGTTCTATCGAGATTCGAACCTATTATTCCTACTGCGTTTCCTGAATACGTCCCGAATTCTTGAAATCTCAGAGTCGGGGTTATGGCGAAGTCGGCACTGCCAATTCTTGTTCCGTTAACACCGGAATCGACTTCGGCCAGTTGCCACGGTAGGTGGCGTTTTTGACTCGCGCGGTCGTCTCGCTGCTGTACCGGAACAGACCAAAAATGCGTTGATTCGTGGCTTCCAACGTATAGCTGCCCACCTTTTCGCCATTGAGCGTCAGAACCACCAGATCCCCAGTCAGCGTGAGCCGGAGTGTGTTCCAGTCCTTGTCTTTCAGTGGCAGAGTTTTGGGGGAATCTGGCAATGGAGTTGAATTGTCGGGCGAAAGTCCACTTCGGTCAAAGGCGCCGTCTGTCAGGTAGTGCAACTTGATTCCGGTCGCAGTCAAGATGAACGCAGCACGGTCCATCGCCGGGTGAGCTTCGGTCTTGCCAGATTCATGGTAGAAATCATATTGGATTTCTCCATCTTCCAGCATCGGGCGGTGGTATTGCAGGACGCTCTGACGATGACTTCCGGGCGAATTCTCGTGCAACGTGCCGACGATTTCCTCCTGATTCTTCTTCCAACGCGCGTCCGGAACTTCAACGGCCTCATCATAAAACGTGGCTCG
>JAQGHT010000995.1 GCA_028291565.1 Planctomycetaceae bacterium
CAAGGTTTGCACATAGGGAGATCGGCGAAAAGTGTCGTTTTTTGAAGTTGCGAATTTCCCGCCGGAGTACCGTCATTGGACGGCACTCCGGCGAATGTGGATCCATGTGAAATTGAAATCTCATTGATTTCGATCTTCCAATAGTGCAACTTCAATACGCGTAAATGAGTGGGCGAGTGGGGCGGACTCGATTTTGACCTTGCAATTCTGACAGTTTACAAGCTACGCTGGCTGGTTGGGTTCAGGGCCATGTCAGGTGAATCCGTTTTTTGCTTTCGTTCTTTTTGAGGTGTGCTCGTGTTAATATTTGCTCGTCGACGATTGGCGTTTACGCTGATCGAATTGCTGGTCGTGATCGCGATTATCGCGGTCCTAATTGCACTTTTATTACCTGCCGTGCAGCAGGCTCGTGAAGCCGCGCGGCGGAGTCAATGCAAGAACAATTTGAAGCAATATGGCCTCGCGATTCACAATTATCAGGATATCGCAGGACAATTGCCTCCGGGGGGGGCGAATGGTTACAACAACAATCCTGGAATTACCTGGCAAGTCCGGGTCCTGGCGCAAATGGACCAGGCTCCGTTGTTCTCTCAATTGATCATGACCGGGGCTTCGGTCAACTCGCAGGTTCTCAGTGACGGGATTGCCGCCGGTAGCCATTCATTGCCCTACGCGATGTGCCCCTCGGATGATTCACCGCGAAATATTGGTGGTTGGGCGCAGACGAGTTACTCAGGATGCCAGGGTTCCCAGGGAAATCTTTCGGTGGACCCCAGTTGCAACCAGTTTCAAGTCTTTGCTCTGAAGGTCAATCCGAATAACGGCGATACCCTGGATGCCTCTCAGGTCTCGGGCGTTTTCAATCGCTATGGAGCTCGTTTCCGATTCGCCGACATTACCGATGGGATGTCGAATACATTGTGCGTCGGTGAAATTCTGCCCCGCTGTCATGATCACATTGGAGGTTTCTGGCACGGCAATGGGATGGGCAACGCCCACGCCAGTACGATCACGCCGATCAACACGATGACCACTTGCGACTTCACGAGTGCCGCAGTGCCGTGCCATGCACAAAACAATTGGAATTACTCCTGGGGTTTCCGTTCACGCCATGTGGGCGGAGCGCATTTTGTCCTCTGCGATGGGAGCGTTCGATTCCTGAGTCAGAATATGGATCACCAAAACACTTACCAGCGCTTGGGCGACCGGGCCGATGGTCAAGTCCTGGGTGATTTTTAAGGCGAATCGTTTTAACAATCGGCCGCTCCCACGCAAGTTGCTCCACAGCTCTGCGAACTTTTGTTCCAATTTGTACTCCTGGATGTCGAGCGTTATGCGAATCGCGAATTACCGGACGGTGGGGTTGACCCTGTTCAGTTTGTTGTTTCTTTCAGGCTGCGGCGGAAGCAGTGGGCCTGCGTTGTATTCGGTCACTGGAAATGTCACCTATAAGGATAAGCCCGTTCCGGATGCAAACGTCATGTTCTCACCTGCGAAAGGTCCGCCCGCAATTGGGCGGACAGATGACAGCGGCTATTTCAGCTTGTCGACGAACGGGAAGACGGGGGCCAATCCTGGTCCGGGATCCTGGACCATCACAGCCTTCGAACCCTTCGAAGCCCCGAAAGAAATTGGCTTCGAAGAGTCTGGAAAACTGGCGGCAGAGGGTAAATTGCCGATCGTTGTTGGAAAATCAACGATCCCGGAGAAATACGGTGTCAGCATTACGAGCGGTTTGAAAATGGAAGTCAGTACGACTGCCAGTAAGAATAAGTTCGATATTGCCCTGACGGATTAGAACGCAACCTCGCTTTATCCTTACGACAGGATTGCGTTCATGAGTCAAAATGGTACGTTGCAAGCCGCGCTGCTGGAGGCCAAGACGCAATCGGGGATTTCGTTGGACGAATTGTCTCGTCGCTCCCCTGTTCTGGTCGTGTTTCTGCGGCATGCCGGTTGTCCGTTCACGCGCGAGGCGATCTCGGAACTCGCCGCGCAGCAAAAATCGATTGCGATCGCCGGAACTGTGCTGGTCTTCGTGCACATGCTGGAAGAGTCGGCAGCGGCGCCATTGTTTGAACTACGAGGTATGGGCGACGTATTGCGGATCAGCGACCCAACGCAAAAGCTCTATCAGGCATTTGAACTGCGTCGCGGTTCCGTGTGGCAGGTGGCTGGCCCTGGCACCTGGTGGCGTGGTTTGAAAACGGTTCTCAGCGGCAACGGATTCGGAGTTCCCGCGGGGGACATACTGCAATTGCCCGGCGCATTTCTATTGCAGGACGGCCGAATCGTGAAAGCCTTCCGCCACAAAACCAGTTCCGATCGACCGAACTACCAGGAACTCGCACGGTGTCCCTTGAGTCAGGGGTAGGCGGCAGGCGCATTGAATTTGGGAAGTAGGACAGGTTTTCAACCTGTCCGTCCTCAGCGAACGGACAGGTTGAAAACCTGTCCTACCAAATGCGAACACCCGGCAGCCATGATGGCTGCCGGGTGTCAATGGTGACCTCGCGACAGTGTTGGCCATCTGGCCGCGACTATTCCGCGTCCTGAGCCTGGGGCTGATTGTTGGCCTTCAGCGGAGCACTCTTGGCACCATTCTTGATGGCGAACAAGGCATCCTTGTTCGAGATGAACAACACGTCATTCGCGACGATTGGCGTCGTGTAGACCGAGTTCTCCATGCTGACTTCAGCGACGATCTCTTTTTCTTTCGATAGCTTAAAGATCTTCACATCACCGTTTTCGGTGCCGCAATAGACGTGGCCGTCGACGATCAGGGGCGAACCCCACGATGCGTCGAGGGTGTCGTGCGTCCAGTTTTGCGTCCCCTTCTTGGCGTCGACGCAATGCACGACCCCAGAAAAGTCGACGACGAACAGCAAATCATTCTTGATCGCGACGGTGCCGATGGTACGGTGCATC
>JAQGHT010001027.1 GCA_028291565.1 Planctomycetaceae bacterium
TTCGCCGTATCGCGGGCTGGCGAGCAGTCGATCGACGAGCTTCTCGTAAGCCTTGGGGTCGACGTCCTCGATGAACGCCTTGGTCTCTTCCGGAGTCGGCGGCAATCCTGTCAGGTCGAACGTCACTCGCCGGATCAGAGTTCGTCGATCTGCGGGGGACGATCGCTTTAACGATTTCAGCGCGAGCTTCGCATCGACAAACGCATCGAGCGGATGGCCACCAGCGGCAGGCGGAGGCACCGCAACCGGGGTGAGCGGTTTTAGCGACCAGTGCGGCTCGACGATGTCAACTTTGCCGGTCGCAGGCCCATCGGCGCCTGCGTCGATCCACTGTCGCAGGATCGCGACTTCTTCTGTCGAGAGTCGTTCCCCTTTGGGCGGCATCCGGAGGCCGTCATCGTCCGAGGCCACGCGGGCGAGCAACTCACTGGCGACACTCTTGCCGGGCTCGATGACCGACCCCGAGTTGCCGCCCTTCATCGCGGTGGTCCGAGAATCGAGACGTAACCCACCCTTTGTCTCTTTCCCGCTGTGGCACGAGTAACATCGCTTCTGCAGCAAAGGTTGAATGGTCTTCTCGTAGCTCGGAGCCTTCGCGGGTGGATCCTCGGAACTGCGGAGGTTCGGTGCGGCCAACAAGAGCAACATTCCCCCCAGCACGGTACTGAGTAGAAAACCGAGGATACTGTTTCGCATGAGTTGGAGCTTCACAAGTCACTTACCGAATTCGACTCACACATTCGTCACCAAAAAACCAACCGTGAGCAAGTTGCTCACTCTATGCGTCTAGCCTTCATGCTCGCCCCATAAGAGGGTAGCGGCAATCCACTCAAGCTGAAGGTCAAGTTTTACACATGGGAGTACTATCTTCAATCAGGACAGCATTTTCCGAGCCACGGCAGAGCAGCACGTATTCCATCGATCGACTTGCTTATGGCTTCCGCCTGCGTTTGAACCAGATCGAAATGTTAGAATACCACAGCGGCTTACCGAGCAACAGCTTGTGTATGGCCTTATCACCACGAAAAGCGCTCTAGAGCGGTTTAACTTTGGATCTGCCGGTCAATGTGTTCGCCTGTTTCCTTCTCCCCTCGCCCTGGTACCCCGGGGAGAGGGGGTGGGGGTGAGGGGAAATCAGGTGACTCCACATTAGAAATGCCATTTTTTGCGATGGTTTTCATCATTTTGTTGATTTCAATCACGACGCTCACCGAAGCCCCTCACCCCCGGCCCCTCTCCCCGGCGTACCGAGGCGAGGGGGGAAGAAAGGCGAGTGCAAGGTTAAACCGCTGTAGCGTTGCAGTCACTCGGTGCTGAGAAGATCCACATTTCTGATGAGCTCCGATTGTGCCATTGGTAACCGCTTGCGGTTTCTGCGAAACCACTCGATGACATCAGGGCAACCACGATTGACTCGCAGAGATGAACGGGAAGACGCGGTTCAGTCCATGAAAAAACAGGGGTGACGTCACTGCGAACCACAGCAACGTCAACCCTTGCGCTGCGAATCGGCCACCAAGGCCTTGACCCGCCAGGCGCTCCAGTCGAGGCGAAAGGATCACCGCCGGGGCCTGCAACATGAAAAATGCGAACTGGTATCCATCCAACCGGGACGTGGCAAGTGCGAAGAAGAACTCGTGGAAGATCGCGCTGACCAGGAAGACCGCAATGATTCCTGTTGGCCGGTTTCTTCTTCCTCCGCAGGGCACAAAGACATTGACGTACAGCCACTGCCGCACCTGTTGGTTGTATCTGAACCAGAATTCGGCAGGTGTTCGGGCCAGGTAGGCATGATTAGTGAGTGGAATGGCGTCAAAACCGCAGAGCCGCTCCAGGGCGAATTGCACTTGCGATAACGATTCAACGACGACGATAAATAAAAGCAACTCGAACAAATGATCCAGTAGAAACGATTCTCGCAGTATCGCCACGTCGTGACTTCGCACGCACAGGAACAGTGCCATCGCGCAAACTGACAGACCTGCCATGATTTGCGCAATGTATTTCCAATCGAAGAGGATCGTTCGCTGAGCCCGCTGCTTCTCTCCAAAAACGGCCAGCAAGAAGGGAAAGGGAAGCAGGAAAGTCCAGTAGGCCCACCAGGAATCAGGGGTTACAGTCCCCATTCGCCACTGGCGGGAATAATCCAGGACACGGAAGAGCGGATCTATGCACACGAGGCAGCAAATCGCTCGGGCCACGATGTTCTCGGCCGGAATCAGAGCTGGACATAAGGCGATCCCGACGATCGCCAGCGCCGTTCCCACAAGATTGCGTGGGCCCCTGCATTTCAGCAGTGGCCAAACGGTGACGGCGACGAGATACGTCGTGGAAATGGAACAGATGTAACGAACCAGACAGGATCCCATCATACGCCGCAGTTTACCGCTATTGTGGCTGCCTGTCACGGGGCAGGATATTGAACTCCAGCTGGGTGGTTGGCCCGTCGCTGTGACGAATGATCGATGCAACGAGTCTCGCATTTCACTGTGAAGGACTATCATTTCGCCGGTTCGGGCCCCATCTCAAATCGGAGAGTTCCTCCGGCGGCGATTTCTGCATGTTGAATCCAGTGCCGATCCAACAGTTTGTCGTTCAGCCATACCCTTTGAATATACGGATGATTGGGTGCTGAATTGTCAGCGACAATCACCAGCTTTTTGTCCTGGAGCTGAATTTCAGCGCGTGTCCAAAGTGGACCGGTGATTTCGTAGCGATCGGTCCCTGCTGTTGGAAATATGCCCAGTGAACTGAGCACGTACCATGCAGATAGAGTGCCCCCGTCGTCATTTCCATCCAGACCGTTCTCACGATCTCCGTACTTTGTTTCCAGAATCCAGCGAACCCATTTCTGCGTCAGGTCGGGGCGCTGAGCAAAGTTGAAGAGATAGGCCGCATACAAGTCGGGTTGATTCCCTTGCCAATAGAAGCCGTTTGGGGTCACCCCGGCACCGGCCGGTGAGCGAGTGAAAAACTGCTCGAGTTCCTGCACGAAGAATTCGCGACTTTTGAAGAGTGACACTAATTCCGCTCCGTCGGAAGGGACACCCCAGCGCCATTGCCAGGCACTGCCTTCGACATAGCCATGGGTGAATCTGCCGCTGATATCGAGGTAGGTCAACAGTTCTGGTTGGAATTCGGTCAGGAACTTTTTCTGAGAATCGCGCGGCTGAAAGAACTGCGTCTGCGGATTCCAGAGATTTTTATAGAATCGACCGTGTTTCTGAAACAACAATGCGTCGTCGCGATGACCAAGAGCTTCCGCCAAACGTGCGATCGATTGATCGGCATAACTGTATTCGATCGTGCTGGCGACCGATTTTTTCATGAGATCAGCAGGGCAGTACTCATGCTTCAAATAATGTTCGACACCAACCCGCCCTGAAAACGGCGCCCCCGCCGGGACTGGTCCCAATGCCGTTTTCTTCATGAATCGATAAGCCGACTCGGCATCAAAATCGCGGATGCCTTTCAGATAGGACTCGGCGATCACAATGTCCGCCGGCGAACCGAACATCGAACCTGTGTAACCACCTCCAGACGGCCAGCGCGGGAGATATCCGCCGTGCTCTGCCATTGTCACGAGTGAGACGAGCATGTCACGTTGTTCACGGCGCGCGATCAAATTGAATAAGGGATGCACCGTGCGAAATGTATCCCACAAGGACATGTCTGTGTAATAGTTGAAACCTGCAGCGATGTGGACCTTGCCATCAAATCCCAGATACTCGCCATTAACGTCTTGAAACGTCGTCGGCATCTGCAGTGAGTGATAAAGCGCGGTGCGGAAGATCACCCGCTGACGCTCAGTCCCACCGAAGATCTGAATCCGAGACAGCTTTTCTTCCCACAGCGCTACGGCCTGGGGCAAGACTTGATCGAAATTCGCCTGGCCGGCCTCGTGTTCAAGATTCGCGCGAGCATTCGCAATGCTCACGTACGAGATCCCAACTTTGACTTCCACGACTCGCGACGCATCACCGGGTTGGAACCCCACATTGACACCGATGTCATCACCGGCGGCATTCGCCTGACCTGGAGTTTCCACTTCCCCCGATCGCGTCGCGAAACTGTGAAAGGGGCGATTGAATCGAGCGACAAAATGAGTTTTCAAGCCACCGTACCTTTTTGAAAAGGTACCAAACGTCCGGACAGAGCCCTCGATCTCGTGCGTTTCCGGAATAATTCGAACTTCACCCGATTTGCTGTATCCCTTTCCGAGAGCACTCGTGACGTTAATCAGAATGTGAGGCACTTGCTGTGCAGCAAAGGTATAACGATGGACTCCCACCCGGCAAGTGGACGTCAATTCGGCCGTGATACCAAGACCCGGCAGCGCAACTCCATAATAGCCCGGAAACGCGCGTTCCAGATCATGGGAATAGGCCCGCTTCAGTCCGCGGTGCTGCGACTTCGCAGTCTCCGCGGTGCAAGGAATTACCAGAAAATTTCCGCCGTCTGTCGCACCTGTGCCCGCCAGTCGCGTGTGGCTGAATCCCAGGAGATATGGGTCAGAATAGTAATAGCCCGAAGAATTGGACGCACGGCCGCCGACCAACGAAACTGTAACTGGACTGAGCCGCACCATGCCGAACGGGACAGTGGCTCCGGGGAAATTGTTACCGCATAGATAAACCACGCCTCCGGTCCCGATGAAAGGATTCACATCCTTGCCTGATGGACCGGGCTGGATCGAGGGGTTCGGCTTCTGTGCATCGCCAGCAAGCGTGCCGGTCACTTGAAATTGACTGATCGTCAAAATGCAAATCAGCGACAAAACACGAGTCGACTGCTTTGGATTCATGATAAGATTCAACATAGATTGACTCCAATGCATTCGAACGCGTTGTCACAGCTTAAGGCCATTGGCCGATTCAGTTCGATCTGTCTACTGACGTCGATTGTTGTCGTCGGTAGAATCATCAACGGTGCGGGTTCTGTCAACTCGCCGAGATTGATTACACTGCAGGAGCTCCCCAAATGCAGCCCCAACTGAGTCAAGCCCAACTGAGTCAAGCCCAACTGAGTCAAGAACTACTCGAAGTCCTAGATCAACTCGCAGGCGGTGTTCATCCGGGTTTCCGGCCAGCACACGCTCATGGACTGATGTATTCGGGAACATTTTCGCCCTCTCCGGAAGCCGCGACGCTGACTCGAGCCCCCCATGCATCGAGGCAGTCGACTCCGATCACGGTTCGATTTTCGGTGTCCGCTGGAATGCCAGGCATTGGCGAAAATGAGACGCCGGGATCGAGTCCGCAGGGTATGGCCATTCGATTTCATCTGGGTGAGCACGTCCATACCGACATCGTCGCCCATTCGCACAATGGATTTGCCGCCCGCACAGGTGAAGAGTTTCTGGAATTCCTGAAGGCGGTCGCTGCCAGCGGTCCCGGAAGTCCAACGCCCCCACCGATTGCGGCGTTTCTGGCCGCTCATCCAACGGCCAAGGCGTTCGCCGAGGCACCCAAGCCCATTCCCAAAAGTTTTGCGTCTCAAATGTATTTCGCGATTACCGCATTTCAATTCACGAATGCAGCAGGCGGAAGTCAATTCGGCCGCTTTCAAATTCGTCCTGACGCCGGAATCGAAGTCTTGACACCCGAAGAGGCCGCGAAGAAGCCGTCCGATTTTCTGTCCGTCGAACTCTCGCAACGATTGGCCACAGGCCCGGTGAAATTCCAAGTCATGGTACAACTTTCCGAACCCGGAGATGATGTCACCAACTCCACGATCGTCTGGCCCGAGAATCGAACTCGATTGCCATTTGGCACAGTGACACTCGATGCCCGTGTGGATGAACTGGCGCCAGAACGCCGCAAAATCATTTTTGACCCGATACCACGCGTCGATGGCATCGATTCGGCGGGCGATCCCCTCACCGACGTGCGATCTGACATCTATCTGCTGAGCGGTCGACGTCGACGTGCAAATGGCGCAACGTAGTCAGATGGTTCACAATTTCTGTAGCCAATCTCGCCAGAGATTGGGGCAGTTGACACTTTTTGCCGAACGCCCTCTGAGGGTTCGTGCCTACGATTCTTGGAAACTGTTCATCCAATATTGTTCTTCCAACTGGGGAGATGATCCACAGATTTCGCAGATGTGTGTAATTCGAGTCTTAGAGCGGATTAACTTTGCGCGTTCCGGTTTGCGATGATTAATTGTGCCACTGCTTTAACGCTGTACTCGGCGTTTAAGCAGTGCTTTTCACCGCTCCGAATGCACTGCTTAACGACCGAGTACGGTCGC
>JAQGHT010001029.1 GCA_028291565.1 Planctomycetaceae bacterium
GCGACCGTACTCGGTCGTTAAGCAGTGCATTCGGAGCGGTGAAAAGCACTGCTTAAACGCCGAGTACAGCGTTAAAGCAGTGGCACAATTAATCATCGCAAACCGGAACGCGCAAAGTTAATCCGCTATAGCTAGATGAAAATCAGCGTTTCGCAATCGCTCACGGCGTATGGCCTCAGGTTCAAGATGAATGATTGCAATCGGTCACCGAACTTTGGGGAATTGCCGAGCGTGGTTCTGAATTTCTCACTCTGGAGAAATATTTTTTGGTAAACTCGACATTCCGTGTCGATTTGTTTGACTGCCATTCGACTGAATGATGGCGTACGATTTCAGAACGAGCCTTTTTTCGAGTCTAAGGAGTGATGATTATGGTGAGACAAATCCTGGTCTGTGGGCTGTTGTTGGCTGGCCTTTCGTTTTCGGCCTTTGGAGAAGATAAGCCTGGCCAGTCAGCGACCGCATCAAAAAATGCGGGGTTAGAAAAGATGAAATCACTGGTGGGAACGTGGGTTGCAGCTGACAAGGATGGCAAACCGACTGCCGACGTCGTGTCCGTCATCAAATTGACGGCCGGTGGCAGTGCAATTCATGAGACTCTTTTTCCCGGACAGTCTCATGAAATGGTTTCGATCTACACGGTCGATGGACCTGATCTCGTGATGACGCATTACTGCATGCTGGGGAATCAGCCCCGCATGAAGGCCAGTGCCAAATCGCCAGCTAACAAACTCAATTTCGAGTTCGCTGGCGGCACGAATCTGGACCCGAAGAAGGACAAACACATGCATGGCGCGACACTCACCCTGGTTGACGCCGATCACATTGAAATCGACGGAGTTGGCTGGGAAAATGGTGCGCCGGCCAAAGAGATGTGCCACGGAATGAAGCTCGTCCGCAAGAAATAATTCCTGCTGCCGCCTGCAAACCAGATTGCATCCTGAATATTCGGCGAGGTCAGGCTCGTAATCTCGTGCCTGGCCCGCATCAGGGCTTGCGAGTGTGTGCATTGCGGCGGCAGACTTACTTGGCCGCAGAGATTAACGGATCAATCTTGTGCGCCTGATTCCAATCGGCTACCGCTTTCTCGACATCGCCGAGCGCGGTATAAACGCCGCTTCGATTAAGGTATGCCCAGGCATTGTGGGGTTGCAGACGAATGATCTGCGTGTAACGCTCCAATGCCAGGGCATACTGTTCTGACGCATGCGCCGCATAGGCTTTTTGGCTCAACCACGCGACGGACCACGGACTCCAGATCGGTGGGATGATTGCCAGAACGAGCGTTACTTGAGCTCATGAGTTTCTCGCAGCTCCGAATTCGATTTCGCAACGTTACAAGCCAAAGATCAGCTTGCCGTCTTCTGCTGCCTTTTTCAGGGCGCGATTGGCTTCCTTTTTAAGTTCATCTCGGTTGTTGGTGATAATATTGTTCGCCGCCTGTTCGACGAGCGGTCCGAGTAAATTATCGAGATCGGCATTTCCAGATTTCACATTCTTGACCTTTCCATCGAATTCCGTCACTTCGATTTCCGCTGAAAGTTTCGTAATTTCCACCGGTTTGAGTTTGATACTCGCCACAATTCGCGACTCCAATTCCGATTTGACCCTGGCATCCGCCTGAATCCCGGGTCCTGCTCCTTGCAACGTTCCTTCCAGGGGATTCGAAATTAAAGCAACCATTCGCCACCCTTTGGCGCCATGATTCTCGAGAGTCGTGACTTTCACCTTGAGATTCTTCTTGGGATCGACGAACCCAAAATCCGCAGTCGCCATTACCTTGAAGGGCCCCAGGCCTTGATCAGCCGTCCCCTTCAATTTCTTGTCGACCAGCTCTTTGATCAGCTCTTTTTTCAGTAGTTCGGCAATTGCATCGCGATCTTTTTCCGGTGCGTTTGGAACTTTGGCAGCTTTGGTCGCTTTCGTTTTTTTCGGCGCAGCGGGCTTTTTCGTCTCTTTCGTATCGTCCAATGCTGCAAACACGATCCACGAGACAATGAATGCCGTAACAGGTGACATGGCGAGTTCCTTACTGGGAATTCCAGAGAATCAACAACTGTTCGTCCAACGCCGACAAATCCGCAGGTCGCAATTGTACCACGACCAACAGCCGTTCGTCAGTCCCACCAAGGAGCAGGTTATGCTGTTCGCGGCCACGAATGAGTCTTTATCAATACTTGTCCCCGCAATCAAACATCTCATTCTTGACCGTACGGGGTATATTGTGATTCACCGCTTTTCAAACTCTTGCAGATCTGCGAAAATGGAGTAGTACAGGATGTTTTGGTCTGGCACTACTTTTCTTCACAAACACTCTGAACAGGTCGGCTCAGGAACCAAACCATGTCATCACGAGTTGCTCGCCGTTCGGGATTGGCTTTTGTGGAACTGCTGGTGGTTCTGGCGGTCGTCTCGTTGCTGGGAACGCTCATCCTTCCAGCCATCCAGCGTTCCCGTGAAGCCGCGCGCAACACGCAATGTAAAGACAATCTCAGAAAGTTCGGCGTTGCACTACAAACTTCTCCACATGGCTTGAAGTGATCGCGTGTCCGTTTCTCAATGGCGTCTCGGGAGCAAAGGTCTTCAGTTTTGCCGCCGAAGCGAAAAAGTGATAACGGATTGTGCCGCTCCGACCGTCATTTCACACGAGTCCTTCCGCACACCCGGCCAGGGGCGATCTGCGTCAATTCTCAGTGTTCACGCCCAGAAGCTACGGTTCAATGGGCGTGCGTTCAGACTGGACGATTTCTTTGCCCCGTCGCAATTCCTGCGGCTGAAGGTGTCCGGCGGTTCAAACGAGCTCTCTGTGGCCTTTTGTGGCGGCAAGGGCAGAATCTCCCGAGCGCTCCGAAATCGAGCAAGGACAGTCGCCTCTGACTCTTCCCCGCGCGGAGTAGGATGTGGCGATCCTCACTGATATCGAATTCCTGCGTTCACGGATACTCTGTCAAAAATGACGGAATCCATGGTCGCGCTCATTTTTATCTTTTATGTCTTGACTCGAGAATGACATTGTGTCATAACCTGAATATCGCATAAGCAATTGCTGATTTGACTGTTTCTGATTCTCGTCGTTTTCTATTCGACCAAAATGGGCCATTGTCATAGTAAGAGATCATTTGTGTGTGACATCAAGGACTTTTGAAGGGATTGCACCATGTTTTCGACTCCCCAGGTTTCCAGGCCCCGAAAGGCCTTCACGCTCATCGAACTGCTCGTGGTGATTGCGGTCATCGCGGTCCTGATTGCGTTACTCCTCCCTGCAGTCCAACAAGCTCGCGAAGCTGCCCGCCGCAGTCAGTGTCGCAACAACCTCAAGCAGATTGGCCTGGCGCTCCATAACTACCATGATATGTCCAACAGCTTCCCGGGTAACGGCGGAACCTGGGGCAGCGCGACGGGGAATGTGTTTGGGTTCTGGGTAGGACTGCTGCCGATGCTGGACCAGGCCCCACTTTATAGTAAGATCAATTTCAACTTGACCGAAGGCTGTGCCGAGCACACGACGATCGCCGGCTTATCCGGAGCCTCGATTCCAGTGCAGCAATGCCCGACGGACCCGTTTCCGGCACGTGTCGGTAATCTGCAAACCGCCTCGGGAAGTTGTTTCGGTGGGGGAACGAACGCCACGGGAATCAATGGGTCGATTACCGGTACTGTTACGAGCTACGGAATCAACTACGGTGATTCTTATAACCTGGGCGAACCATTCGGGTACAGTACTGATGGTTCGAACACAAAATACGGTTGCAAGGGTTGCGCCGCTCCCACAAATCTTGCGACCGCAGATTGCACAATACCTGCGATGTGGTGGGGGGCTGGCCCCAACAATCGCGGCTTCTGGAGTTATTACGGCGACAATGGAGCAGTAGCGAAGCAACCGCCGGTCAAAATCCGCGACGTCACTGATGGACTCAGCAATTCAATCATCATCGGCCATACTTCACGAAAACTCCATTCCCCGGTTTTGTGGACCGCGACGCACGGCGACATGGCGGGCACCTGTCTGCCGATCAACACCGCGATCAATTGCCAGTACACGGGCGGCAGCGGGAATAACGATTGTCCGTGGCCGACCAACGGGAACACAGGCGCCTATAACTGGAACCAGGAGTGGATGCAGCGGGGCTTCTCAAGCCACCATGTGGGAGGCGCAATCTTCCTGATGGCCGACGGTTCGGTACAGTTCTTCAGTCAGAATATTGACCAGCGAACGTATAACGCGATGGGCAGCCGCGCCGGTGGTGAAGTTGTCAGTCCGCCTTAACACCGGCATTTCAATGAACTGTCCCCATCGCGGCTACCAGTCATGGAACTGAAACTGGAAGCTCCAGCGATAGTCCAAAGACTTCATGCATCCTCGAAGCTCATCACTTGTTTTAGAAATCATTCGCCGATGTCAAATCTTACGCGCGTGGTGCCGAGTGGGTTGTTGCTGTCGCTGTTGTTCGTGGTCGCGGCTTGTGGTAAGTCTGGGCCTCCGTTGGCGTCAGTCAGTGGCGTCGTGACTTACCAGGACAAGCCGGTTGTCTATGCACAAGTGGTGCTCATGTCGATTGAGAAATACGACGGACGGACCTGGCCCGCCAGTGCAGAGACCGATGAAGACGGAAGGTACGTGCTTGAGACTCCGGGGGTAGGAAACGGAGCATTAGTTGGCAAACACACCGTTTCGATCACCAAACGCGGCCCTTCGCGCGGCGCTGCGCCAGGCAGCCCGGCGGTCGGCAATGAATCTCGTCCCGAAATGCAGGCCTATATGCTGCCAGGGCCAGCATTGATTCCCGAACGATATTTCAGTCCAGTCACTTCGGGTTTGGAAGCTGAAGTCAAACCAGGGAGCAATACTTTCGACTTCAAGCTCAAGGACTAAGGAATGAGAAGAACGTAATAGGGGGCGATTAGAACCAGCAAAATAAATACTGTCGTATTTGGGAAGGACGAGGCTCCCCAAATACGACAGTATTTTTTTTGCTGGTCCCAAACAGTTGCAATTCCGTCGAGGATTGATAGCCTGATCAAATCGCTTGCCGCGTCTTAG
>JAQGHT010001077.1 GCA_028291565.1 Planctomycetaceae bacterium
ACTCAGGTTATTACCAGAATCGTGAGCGACACGCTTGCGGCCGGTCTTTCGCGATCAAGACACCGGTGGCTAGCGCCATTCCGCTCATCGCGATTATTGCGGTGAGGGCATCAATCGCGAGTCTGCCGTGGCTTCGACATCAATAATCCGTGCCGTAGGCTTTGACAGATCGATCAGCAAGGGTTCCACTGTATCCAGACGCTGAACATTGCCAGCCTGGTCTCGGGCTTCGATTCGGAAGAACAATCTCGACCCAACGCCTTGCGGCAACGGCCAGACATAACTGCCCGTGTTTTCGATTCCTGCAGAGATCGGCTGCCAGGGACCATTCGGATTGGTGCCGTACCAGAGTGCAATTGGCCGTTCGGCCAGATTTTCGTCCTGAGCTGTCCAGCGAATGAGCAACTTGTTCAACGCCGGACCTCGACCTTGTTCGGCGGGCAAAATCTGAACTCGCGGAGCCGTTTCGTCCACATTCACAACGATGCTCGGACGTTCGCCAGGCTGAGGCGGATCAGCGGCCAGGCCGACTCCACTGCGGACGAGCAATGTGAATCCATAGACACCTTCACGCGGGACGTTCACGACAAACGGACTGCGTTTATCAGGATCTTCTCCGTAACGATACCACGTGGCGCCATTGTCCTGAGTTATGAACATCTCGACACTGCTGATTCCAGACGGTCCCACTTCTTCGATGCGGTAACCGATCTGGAATTGACGTTGATTGACGACTCGTGCTGCTGGATCGTGACGTGGCACGGCTGTGGCTGCCGCGTCTTGCCCCTGAAACCCGGGCGGCACACTGGTAGTTGAAAATCCATCGGTTGCGTTTGACGCACCAGTCGCGGCCCCTCCTTGTTGCATCGAAGCAAAACCACTGGGAGGCCGTTGAGCAACTCGCTCACTGGGCGGGGCACTTGCTCGGCCAGACGGAAGGTCTGACTGACCAATGGAATCGGGCCACTTGGCGCGATTGGCATTGGGCTGCCCGTATTGCACAACCGATGGAACGCCGCGTGGGAGTGTGGTCCCCGCTTGCGAATTTGATAAAGGATCTGCTCCAGCGACGGGATCACGAAAATCAGGCCCCTCTTGCCCGGTTCCTTTTCCCGGTGCCACCTGGACGCGAGCCTCGGCCTGCCCGAGATTTCCGGCCAGATCACCGACTGTGCCGCGAACGGCGATGATTCCTCCTCGAGGCACATTCCATTCAGTGCTATCCGCCGCTTTCGGAACGACCGGAATGGCTTGCCAGCCACCGGCTCCCTGCTGGGCATATTCCAGGCGCAGGCGAGCCGGATCGAGGTATTCGTCTTTCGCTTTCCAGGAGAGTTGAACTCGGCCTGGAGCCACTTGACGCAATGAGAGGGTCAGTTCCGGCAGGGTCGTATCAACGATCACCTGGAGCTCTGATGCGACATCCGCGTCAGCGGGATGCAAGCGGTTGTCCACGTCCAGAGTTCGAACGCAGAACCAGTATTCGCCTTCCCCCTGGGCCTGAAACGGGAATTTACCCTGCGGTGCATTTTGTGGCAAGACTTGAGTTTGGACCGGTTGCCAGCGCGCACCAAGATCGGTCGAGACATACAGCCGGACTTCCCGAGCTCGTAGTTCCCGCATCTCTTCGGCTTTGAAATTGTAAGGAATACGGAACTTCGCCTTATTGGTATAAACCGTCTTACCAACGGGCGGCGCCGCCTGCACTGCAACACAAACCCCGCTAAAAAGCAGGGCCAGGCAAATCCTTTTGAGGCGTGGCATCAATTTCGCTCCCTCGTCAGGCACTCGCAGACCGAGTCCAAGGACTCAGGCCGCAAGGTCAACGTGCTCAACTTCGAACGAACCAACCGGCGCACGTTCTGATTCGGTCTGGAGACAATTCCCCCGAGACACTTTCCAGTTATTCGTTCGATATCGACTAGCAGGGCAATGCAGCTTGACGGGGATCCCCCAGTGGCGTGGAGTTTTCCGGGAATAGGGGCATTACATTCATGCATGAGGTGACGGGGGATACCTCGCTGATTCGAGTTGATTAGGTTCGGCGCATCAATAAATGTCGGAAGTTGCCTACGGAGTTTCAGGTCATCGACGGGCAAGAGTGCCCATCCTACGGCACTTATTGCTACGCAAATCCTTAACAAAACAATGAGCGCTTTTTCGCTAGATTCGTGAGAATTCAAGCGTTTCAGGTGGCTCGCCCAAAGTCTCACGACTTCGGCTACGAGAAAATCTCAAGGTTTCCGGCGAAGGTTGATTGATTCAAGAGCGGTCGAAGACCGTTGACGGAACTTCTTGCTCGCTGACCAGCACATGCAGTCGTTTGCCCGCTGACATGTAATTTCGCTTCAGTACTGCCAAGGCGACAGGAGTATTCTGGGAATAATCCCATGCCGAAGAGGTGACGATGCCGGCTTCGCGGACTTCACCCGGCATCAAAACTTTCGCCAGATGGCTCGGCAACGGACCAGAATCCAAACGCAGACCGCGCAATTCCTGATTGACGTGGCCCATCGAATCGATCCGAGCGATGGGCTCCTGGCCTAGATAGCACCCCTTGTTGAAGCTGATCGCCCGATCTGTACGAGCCACTTCCTGAGCGAGATTGTCCTCGGTGATATCGATTCCATAATGCGGCAGCATGGCCAGAATTCGCAGGCCTTCGAATGCTTCGTGCCCCGCGGGTTTCAGCACTGAATCCGTGAACGATTTCCAGGCGGCAGCCGCTTGCGACGTCGGGACCTGCAACAAGAATCCCAGTTCCTTAAGCCAGTCGACTCGACGAATCGAAATCGGAATTCCTTCCAGTTGGCTGCGGGTGTGGCGATGCAACTCCAACCCAGTCGCCGGCAATGCCAACTGGTCCAGGCGGACTGCAGATTGAGGTCCGCTGACATAGAAATCGGTAAATTCCGCCGAGCGACGATGGAATTGGACTTTTTCAGAAATCAGGTATTTATCGAGATGTGCGTACAGTCGATCTTCCCAGCCGGCAACGCTGTCGATCCACAAGGAGTTCTCTTCGGCAAAGACGTAGATATGGCCGAAGACCTTACCTTGAATGGTGGTCACGAAGGCTTCACAACTCTGTCCCGGTTTGAGATTTCGGATCTCATTCGTGCAAAAGCTATGGAGGAATTTCTGGCGGTCGGCGCCGGTCAATTCGAGTTGCGTCCGGCCAGTCAAATCAAAGAGGGCCGTTTCGTTCCGGGCAGCCAGAAACTCTTCCTGAGGATTGCCAAAATGGAGCGGGGTGCTGGCCGCCGTACTTCGAACAGCGCCTTGTGAGTCCTGTAATTGCTGCAATTCACTGACGGAGGTCATTGGACGAAGTCCTGATTCTGTTTTTCTGCGTTCCAGTCGGAGAGACATGGCGGCAGGTTGGAAATAGCGGTTGGGAGGTGAGTATATCCCGTCGTGCCGGGGAGGCAAACTTAAGGGCAGTAACTTAAGGCGTGCGCATTGGGAGCGCGTTGAAAACTCAGTATCACGTCTTTGCTGGACGTTCGACAGTGGCGCGGCTGACGAAGTGGTCCAGGCCGACGAGTTTCGCGCGCTTTCCGGCGGCTTTCACCAACTGGCAAATCAATTCGATCGCTTCGAAACGCGGATCTTCCACCACCAGGCAGGATGGGTGCGCCAGGAAGTCGAAGCAACTGCCGGTTTCGATGGCTGCGGAAACACAGACTTCAATCGCCTTCAAGAAGTGACTCAATTTCCAGTAATTGGTGCGAAAAGCCGAAACGTCGCTGATCGGATTCATGGGGATTTCCACAAGACCACTCGGATAGACGAATGGCTGAGCCTGCTTTTGGGCTCGCAGAATGTCCTCGTAAACCTCTCGACCAGGCGGAACTTTGGGCTTGCCTGCCAGATGCGCGGGATATTGCGAACTCGACCAGACGAATCCTAAATCCAGTAACATCTGCTGCAGATCGGGGCGATCTGCCAGGCCGTTCGAAAAGCCTCCCGGCGTCCGAAATCCGTTGGGCTTGATTCCGAGCCGCTGCTGCATGGCGACAGTTGTCTGTTGGATGTTCTCGCGAATGATGTCCGGAACCTTGCGGTCCTGCGCCAGCCACGGAGCTCGCTTGAATCGGAACTGAACGTCTTCGACGGTGCCGGCTTTCACAAAAACATGGTCATAAGTGTGATTGCCAATGGGATGCCCAGCCGCCGCCAGCTCTTTCAACCAATCGACGTTCGGTTGCTCCAAAACCTGGCCGACGCAGAAATAATGCAGGACTCCGCCGTATTTTTTGACCAGTTCGCCGGCCTGGACGGAATATTGCTTGGTTGCAACGTCCAAGTCGCCTTTGCGGTAGTTCCACTCGGTGTAGCCGCGAATGGGATATTCGGCGCTCATTTCTAAATCGAGCGTGATGGCAATCAGGGCCGGACTTTCGGACTCGTCGGCTTGAGACATCCAAGCGCATGCCGCTGCCGTTCCCATTGCCGCCGCAGTGGCCAGGAATTGACGTCGCGAATTCTGTGTTGTGTTCTGCACGATGGGTGGGACTCCTCGGGAAAAGCGTTCTTGAGTCAATTCGTGTTTTGGTTTATAGGTCACACGCCCGTTTGGGCTACGCCGTGAAGGATTTTCGAACGCAGATTTCCACGTAGCCCAGGTTGCCAAACCTTGGACATCGAGCCAGAAACAAAGCGAACCGCCCCAATCACTGGCGGGATTGGCGACAAAACTCGCTCACGGCATTACCGTTTGGGGTGGCGACGTGAAGGATTGGGAATTGCGAATTCCTTGTGATCTCCAGTCAGGCAAGAAATGTCCGTGCCGTGCGAGCTGAATCAGGTTAAGGCAAACGTCACGCGGATCGCGGGGCTCGATTTCATTCGTGGCGTCGCCATTTTACTGGTTTTATGCCGGCACTTGCATCTCGCTCAACCCGGAATCGAATCCAGTTGGATGCATCACGTGCTGTTCGTACTGCAGCGTGGTGGTTGGTGCGGAGTCGATCTATTCTTTGTCTTGAGCGGATTTCTGGTCTCGGGGATTCTGTTTCGGCAATACCAGACGAGTGGGCGGCTTCCAATTCGAGACTTTCTGATACGTCGGGGATTTAAGATCTATCCCGCGTTCTGGATGCTGCTTGAAGTGACGGTGATCTACAATCTCGTCGCGGGTGGGACGGTTCCAAAACGAGCGCTCTGCCGGGAATTACTGTTCGTGCAGAACTATTTTGAGGGCCTCTATCACCATACATGGTCCTTAGCCGTCGAAGAGCACTGCTATCTGGGAATTGTGATTCTGCTCCTGATCTGCACGCGAATCTGGCGTCACTCGGCCAATCCCTTCCGCATCTTGCCATTCCTGGCGGTGATTGGCCTGGTGACCGCCGGTTGGCTACGGTGCCGTTTATTACCCGATCTGGAGAAAAACGGTCCTCCGTCAATTCTCTATCCGACCCATCTTCGCTTTGATGGATTCCTGGCCGGCGTCGCATTGGGTTATTTCTCGTGCTATCGGCCAGAGATATTTGCCCGACTGTGCCGCTTCGGTCGCGTTCCCTGGATCGTATTGGGAGCTTTGCTATTGCTGCCGGTGTTCGTATTCGATGTGCGTCATGACCAAATCGTCATTCGCTGGTGTTTGACCACGAATATTGCAGCAGCCGTGTGCTGGATCCTGGCAGCGCACTCTCGCAGGTCGAACGTGGCGACGGTCTCTCATGACGCCAGTCTGTTTCCACCAATCTGGCTGGCAATGTCGCTTTGTATCGAGTTCATTGGAGTCAACTCTTATTCGATCTGCCTCTGGCATGACTTGCTGGAGCATCTGGTAGCGAGACCGCTTTTCGGAGCTGCGGCCGTCTTTCCAGTCGAACATCCGGGAACTTGGGTTCCGGTCTACCTCGCCGTGACGCTCGGAGGCGGAATCCTGCTCGCCTATCTTGTCGAACGTCCTGCATTGGCCTGGCGCGACCGCTGGTTTCCGCGGAAAGGCCCCAATTCTTGAGTGCCATTTAATAAAAAACGAAAAATGGGGAAAAAGTCGCGCCAACGTAACAATCGCGGAACATGGGTAGCTTTCACAAAGTTTAACCCCAATTTTCAGGGCTTACTGTCATTATTATGCGTACCATTTGACAGCCATTTTTGATGCGAGGGCCCGTTCAAAACTTGAGTCGAAATGCCCACGTTGACACACTTTTCGATCAGGAGTACATTCCCACCCGCACGTCGCGGGAAATCGGCAGAACAGGCGAGAGACGCAACCTGGAGAGTTTGAGGATTCCGCGGCTTTTAAGGAGTAGGGTGTGGTTGCATGGATGCGCTACAAACCCGGATTCTGCGGTTTAATCATCGCAGTGCTGGGGCTTGTGGGATGTGCTCGGTCAGCGGCTTTACCTCCGCCGGCTGCAATACAGGCACGTCCCATACAGCCTATTCCACCACCCGCCATGATGGCCCCCCAAGAAACGACACCCCACTT
>JAQGHT010001111.1 GCA_028291565.1 Planctomycetaceae bacterium
CGCGTTTCTCGAATCGAGGTGTGAGTCTTCAAGCCTTCCTTGTCGGGCCTGGAGATATAGAGCAACACCACATCGGGCCCCAGATCGCTGAGTTTGGCCAGTGCGAGTCGTCCAGTTGCCGTCGCCGCCACAACCTCCAGTTCCGCATCCTGACCGAGCACGCGGCTCAGCGTTTGCCGAGTAGTCGAGGCACCCTCAACGATCAGCACTCGAATCGGCTTCATGTCACCCCTCGTAAGACCTTGGAACCCGCCTGCGACACGATTGCCTCAATCGCGTGCTGCGTGTCAAAGACTAACAAGAGTTTCAGAGGAAGTTGATACGCACCACGAAATAAATGCTTCGTATCGGCATTCGCGGTATCCGGCGGAGGTGTGAACAAGCGGGCCTCGAGTTCCAGGACATCTCCGAATTGATCGACCAACAGGCTCATCAAATCGTGGCCGTTACGCACGATGACATGCACCGGAGGCGGGGCATCATCCGCGCGAGCGGGCAGACGCAACACGCGGCGCAGATCGACAACCGGGACGATCTGCCCGCGCATGTTGATCAATCCCGCAACGACCGGATGCGCCAAGGGGACTGGGGTCAAGGTCTGGGCGAGCAGAACCTCGTGGACTTCGCCGACGCTGATTCCTAGAAACAGGCCGTCCAGAGTGAAAGTGCAAATTGTTTCAACATCCGACATGTTCAGCATCGATTCATTCACTGCGGAATTGCGAAACGAGTTCGTTCAATTGTGAGGCCAGCCGAGTCGCGTCCTGGGCCGCAGCGCGGGTGGCGGTTGCTCCGGCCGCGGTCCCCTCGGCGGCGCGCGCGACCAGAACAATGTTGCCGGCGATTTCCGACGCTCCTTTCGCCGCGTCAGCGACGTTGCGGCTGATATCGCGGGTGACAACAGTTTGCTCCTCAACCGCGCCCGCGATCGAGTTCTGGAAGTCGTTGATCTGTTCGATCGTGTGACTGATGCGGCTGATGGCGGCGACGGAATCGCGAATGTCGTTTTGTGTGACATCGATCTTGCGGCGAATCGTTTCCGTGGCATTTGCCGTCTGCTTGGCGAGTTCCTTGACGGCATTGGCCACAACCGCGAAACCTTTACCTGCTTCACCAGCGCGGGCTGCTTCGATTGTCGCGTTCAGCGAAAGTAGGTTGGTTTGCTCGGCGATCAGGGTAATCACCTTGATGACTTCACCAATTTCCGCACTGCTCTGGCCAAGTTTGGTGACGGTGCTGTTTGTCGTCGCCGCCAATTGTACTGCGTCGGTGGCGACGCGAGCGGCTTGTTGAGTGTTGTTGGCGATTTCGCGAATCGCTGTGCTTAGTTCGTTCATGGCCAGCGACACGGCTTGCGTGTTGTGGCTGACTTGTTCGGCGACTACAGAGGCGCGCTGTGCCTGTTGCGAAGTCTGTTCAGCATTTGTCGACATTTGGCAACTCACATCGGTCTGGCGATCCGCGGCTTGATTCAGTTCGGTCGCGCTCGCGGAAAGTGAACGCATGGCCGCCAGCATACCGTCGGCCGCCTGGTCAACCGCCGTCGAGATTTCCCCAATTTCGGATTCGCAATGGAAATTCAATCGCCGAGTCAAATCCCGCTGGGCGAGTGATTGCAATCCACTGACACAGTCGGCGAGCGGTCTGGTGATACTGCGGGCGACAACGACCACGAGCACGACTGAAACCACGAGTGCGAACGTGGTCAACAGGAGCGACCAGAGCCGGTCACTGCGGTATTGACGGATGCGGATGTTAAGCAGTTCATCCAGCTCTCTCGCGGAAACTTCGCGTAAGTGGTAGCTCGATTCCAGGGCTTTGCCGACATATTGGTCGAGTTCCGGGATGCGTTGTGCCGCCTGGACTGTATCGATCACGTCGAGTTGAATGAGTAAAGCCTCGAGCGATTCCACGAAGTTATCGAGTGCAGGTTCGATCTGCCGCATGGAATGGCTTGACCCGTGGAAATTCTGATCTTCTGCCAGGGCCGTACGCGTGCTGGCGACAACCGCGTCAAAGTCCGCTTCGCGCAACAAGCGTCCCGTAGTGGCCAGGTTCAGCACATCAGCGGCCTGTAATTGTGACTTGGTGGCGTCCAACTGGACCGTCAATCGCAATTCCGCCAGTCGATTCTGCAAACGTGGCAATCCCAACAGTGTGGAATCCACAAGATAGTAGCTGTCCAGATCCGGATCCAGGATCAGATTTGAGGTATCTCCAACGTGCGCGGCCAACTGCCGCGCGTTGTCACGGAGTTGCCGGTAACTCGCCTCTTTCGCGGCCGCATTTAGCGACTCACGGTCGCCTTTGAACTTCTGCCACATCGCGGCCATATCCCGCGGCAGCGACGCGGATCGCTGCCGTTGGGCTAAACCCTCTTCAGTGACCTGCAATAAATCGCCGAACTGACGCTGCACACTGTCCAGTCGCTGGAAGGCCTGGTCGATCTTGCCCTGCTCGCTGACCAACTCCGATTCACCAGCATTCTGGCTGTTCGACAACCAGCGGTGCCGCGACAAATGGCGCAGCAGATCATGCAGCGGCCGCTGGTATTCGTTGCCAGCCAATTCTTTCTCGGCGAAAGCGATATGGCTGTTGATCCCCGCGATCATGAAATACAGCAACACGGCAATCGGCAGCAGGAAGCTGAAACTGATCCAGAACAGTTTTATCGGAATCCGGCGGGATGTCAGCAAATGAAGGGACATGGTGTGGCTCGCAGAAGCAACTCAGTAGTTTCAAATTCTCTCAACAACTAATCCGCGCCAATAATTCAGCGCCAATTTCGGCACTTTTCACCGATACCCCGCGACTGGGCTTGCCCCGATGGGTCCAAGGCCTATGCACTACTCCTTTTCCAGAGAATTCTAATACTTCGAGTAGTGCATAGGCCGTTGAACCACCCCGGCGAGCGGGGTGGCGAGGGATTAACGAAATGTGCCTCAATTCAAAAACTCATCAACTCACTTGAAGGAAATCGGTGACTCGTCCCAGGACCACGGCCGTGGCAATGACTCGACACCGTGAATCAATCTCCCGGGCCAACTCAGCGGGACGCAAGTCTACGGGTCGCGGTGCCACGTCAATGATCCGATCGACAAGCAGTCCCAATTGATGTTTCGCGGCGCGGTAGATCACGACGGACATCAGTCCGGCACTCAACTCACCCGGGAACGACAACGGTTTGCGCGAGAGTTGATACAGTGGCAGAATGTCGCCGCGATACTGCATGACGTCGCCAGTGAGGGAATGCTCGATTGTCGTGCTCGGGACTTGTTCCAGACACACGACGTCAGCGAGTGGCAGCGCAATCTGACGTTCGCCGTCAACCTGGCAAACCAGCACCTGTTCATCCAATCGTGGAACCTCGTCATGAATCGTGACCGAGTCGCTGAGCATGGTTTGTTCGTCAGTCAACAGTCCCGAGCTGCGGGCGATGCCGAGCACGTCCAGAATCAGCGCGATCGTGCCGTCCCCCATCAATGCGGCACCACTGTATTCAGTCTGGCGGGCCAGTAATTCGCCCAGCGGTTTGACCACAATTTCTTGAGGATCTCCGATTTCATCCACCAGCAACGCGAAGCGTCGCGTGCCGGTCTTCAGGACAAGAATGTCGAGCGCTTCACGCAGCGTGACATCACATTGTGAACGGACCCCGAGTTTGATGCACAAATCCGCCATCGGCAGTAACTCGCCGCGCAGCCGCAGCACGGGAGTGTCGTGAAATTGCTCGCAGGCCTGCCGCTTGTCGTCGCCCCGTAGACGCAGCATTTCGACCACGTTGATCTGTGGAATCGCAAACCGCTGTCGGCCACACGACACCATGATCGCTGGGACAATCGCCAATGTCAGCGGAACGGTCAAGCGAATTGTGGTCCCGACATCCTTGCGAGTCTGCAGCTCAATCGTGCCGCCGATCTGTTCAACGCAGGTCTTGACGACATCCATCCCGACGCCACGTCCCGACAGGTTGGTCACTTGATCCGCAGTCGAGAATCCCGGCAAAAACACAGAATTTCTCAGGTCGGTCTCTGAGGCCAGCATCGCTTTTTCCGGTGTCAGCATACCGGCATCCACGACCTTCTTGCGAATTCGTTCCATATCGAGTCCGGCAC
Source organism: Planctomycetaceae bacterium (assembly GCA_028291565.1). Classification (GTDB taxonomy): domain Bacteria; phylum Planctomycetota; class Planctomycetia; order Planctomycetales; family Planctomycetaceae; genus JAKFVC01. Next base: position 4,116 of record JAQGHT010001111.1, read on the forward strand.
CATCATCGGAAACTTCGATGTGAACCTGACCACTTTCTTGAAACGCGCGGACTAATAGGCGTCCAGTCTCTGGCTTTCCTTTGATCTTGCGGATGTACGGTTTTTCAATGCCGTGATCGATGGCGTTTCGCACCAGATGCACCAGTGGTTCGGCGATCGCTTCCAGCATCGACTTGTCGAGTTCCGTGTCACCCCCTTGAAGTTCTACTTCGCACAGTTTGCCGCATTGTTTGGCGATGTCTCGCACAATTCGCGGATATTTCCGCCACGCATTGCGAACCGGCTGCATCCGAGTACGCATGACGCCGTCTTGTAACGCCGCGGTCAGGCGGTGCAGTCGCTGAATCGGCTCCGTGAGTTCATCGTCTTGCCGGCTGGAGACAATCTGCACGATCCGATTTCGCGCCAGCACCAATTCCCCAACCAGGTTCATCAAATCGTCGAGATGATCAATCTGAACCCGAATGAAAGTCGACAATTCCGGCTCGGTGGTTTTGGTGCCGATCGTCGACGTGGACCAACTGTCTTCTGATTCCGTGTTGCTCGCGGCAACTGCAGGCGGTTCCGGACTTTTCCCAACGTCGGCTTTCTGGACCGGGGACACGACCTGTGGGGGCGGTTTTGTGAATGTCGCCGTTGGAGCCGGTAGCGGGAGTTCAGGATCACTGAGAATCGTGCGTTCCGTATATGGCAGGTCCGACTGGCTTGGCCGAGGCCCATTCGCAGGTGCCGGAGGAGCCGTTGGCGTTGGTGCGGGAACCGGTTGACTTCCCGCGTTCGACGTTTCGTCACTGGCGGAAGCGGTCCACTTCGCCAGCTCCTGCTTCAGAGCGTCAAAGTCCGAAACCCCTTCCGTTCCGTTCGCTTCAATTTCGGCGACGGTACCGCGAATCGCGTCCATTGTCCGCAGCAGCACGTCAGCAATTTCCGCATTGAACTTCAGCTTGCCGCCACACAGCTGGCTTAACAGTGATTCCCCCGCATGCGCGATCGCCCCGAGTTTCGCAAAATCCAAGAATCCGGCATTGCCTTTAATGGTGTGCAACGCCCGAAAAACCGTATCCAGCCCCTTCTTATCACCCGGATTCACTTCCAGAGCAACCAGCACATTGTCGATACGGTCCAGCCCCTCCCGGCATTCGACGACAAATTCTCGAAGATATTCCTGATCGTGGGGCATGTTCCAAATCAACGTGTTATGTGGACGGAGGGGGACAAAAGAATCTATGATGTTTGGGGAGTTACTTCAGATGAACCTTGACGCGAACCAAAGTCCATGAGAAGTTCGCGAAGATAGACCGTTCCCACGGTCTGAGAAGGTTAACGTGTTGATTGTTCTGATTTTGCGGCTGTGTCGCCGCGATACAGCGTCACGCGAAGAGCTGGATCACGATATTTCTGACCAATGCCCGATCAAAGCTCTTATTGCAGATGGCGGAGACACCAAGTTGATAGATGGCGGCGAGTTTCTGAGGATCGAATTCGGTCGTGACCATTACAATGGGAACGTCCCGTTGGGGGCCGTGTTGTCGAACATGAGAAATCAACTCGCGGCCATCCACGCGCGGCATATGATAGTCCGTCACGACCAGGTCGAACCGGGATTGTCTCAATAATTCGACTGCGGTATCGCCATCATCCGCTTGCGTGAATCGAGCGAAACCAAGTTCAGTCAGCGTGTCTTGTTCATGTCGCCGAGCGAGACTGCTGTCATCCACGATCAGCACGTGCAAATCGCCGAGGCCATCGATTGGACGTTCGTGGCATTTGTCGTTCAACGCCAACTCAATGCACGTCCGCAATCCATTCGCGTCAAATGGCTTTTTGAGCAATCGCAGCTGGCCCAATTGTTCGGCGGCCTTGCGGCATTGCGAGGTCCATTCGTCGCCGCTCATGAGAACAATTCCCGTTTCCAGCCAGCGCAGCGAATCGCGAATTCGAGCGGCCAGTTCCAGCCCGCTCATGTCGGGCAGTCTCATGCTGCTCAGCAGGACTTTGGGCGACATTTTTGCAACCCGCTCAAGTGCATCCTGGCCAGTCTGACAGACATGGACGTCGGCAACACCAATTTCCGCGAGTACCCTGCCGATCATGTGGGCCTGTAGACGCGACTCTTCGACAACCAGGACCGTCGAGCGACTCGGTACCCAGGCCGTATCGACCGGCCTGGAGAAAATCAGCGTCTGCTCCGCCGAGGTGTCCGGACGATCGAGCGCGTCCAACGCCTTGACAACATCTTCCATTGAGGAATATCGCTGGTCCGGGGACTTGGCGACCATCTTTTGGAAGATGGCATCCAATGCCGCCGGAACATCACTTCGCACGACGGACAGCTTGGGCGGCGGCTCCGAACGATGTGCCAGCATGCGCCCAATTAAACTCGACTTGGAAAATACCGGGCCACCGGTCAGCAGATAAAACAGCGTGCAGCCCAGGCTGTAAATATCGCTTCGCCCGTCGACCTCCAGTGGGTTGTCCGCCTGTTCTGGCGACATGTAATCAATCGTTCCCGCCACCGCTCCCATCTGCGTCAATTCGGAGCCTTTAGCCCCTTCCCATTCCGACACGCGAGCCAATCCGAGATCGACCACCTTCACACAGCCGCTGACATCACGCAGCAGATTTGCGGGCTTGATGTCGCGATGGATGATCCCTTGCTGATGCGCATAGCCCAATCCCAGTGCCGCATGCCGAATCACCGAGATCGCCTCGGGAATGTTCAACGAGCCAGTTCGTTTCAGCACTTCATTCAGATCAGTTCCTTCGACGTACTCCATGACCAGGAAATCACCCAATTGACATTGGTCCGCGTCGTACGCGATCACCACGTTGGGATGATTCAGCCGGGCCGACAGCTGTATTTCCCGCCGGAAACGCTGAATAAATTCCCGCGTAGCGATCTCTTTCCGAATCACCTTTACGGCAACAATGCGCTGCATCCGCCGATGCAAGGCCTTGAAAACAGTTCCCATGCCCCCTTCGCCGAGTCGGCTGAGGACCAGATAGTTTCCGAGCTTCAGCTGATTTCCCCGACCATGCCCCACTTCTTCGGCTTGAAATGGCGTGAGTTTCCCCTCGGCCGCCAGCAATGACAGCAAATTCGGCCCCGTGACAGCGTCGCCACGTTTCTCCAGCGCATGGCACGTCTCGGCGAGTGACCCTTCCTGCAGCAAGTCGTTTCGCAGCAATTCGTCAGTAACTTGTTCTATGGAAGTGATCATAAATCGGCCGCAAGCTTTGGAATTTGTCTGCCCAATACACGATTAAAACGTCGATTCGACACCAGTTCCCCTCAATTTATGCATCGGCCTCTCAACAGGGCGACCGACTTGGGCTCGCAAATGGATCACTGTGGTATCCAGCTTTATTTGCGTATTAAGAGTCTCACGACCCTCTTTTCACGACCCTCAATAATTACTATTGGCATTTGCTCTGAGTTGTTACCGACATTTCGTCGCCTCGAAGGAGAATTCAGAAAAGATTTGATACTTTTGGCCGCGTCCCGTTTCAAGATGGACTTGATCGAGTCCCAGGGCCACGGAATTCATTTGAAATCTGAGTTCTCAGAATTGAGATGACACGCAAATCACGCGTGAGGCGCGAATGTGGTGGAAATCATTGAAAATCCCGCGATCTTTTCTTCCGATGAGCGGGAATTAAAAAAAAAGCGATCGCAAGCGGAATTGCGATCACGACTCCTGGACGACAAACACCCTTGCGTGACGTAAGCGGCATTGCCTCCATATGTTACAGCTGCCTCAAAGGCTGTCCGCTTCGTCGCCATCTCGAGGAACTGTAAGAATGCCAGTGGCTGCCTCACGGATTCTGATGCGTTGAAAAGATTGATCAAGAACGCGGCTCACGTCAACCAGCGATGTCTCGTTGTCCGTCTTATTCGACCAGCGTATTGCCAAAGGCAGACTCACCCGGAAACAATGACCGTTCTGCGAATAACGTCCAGTTGCTCGAAACTCGAACAATCTACCGGGAGAGGCGTGATGGCTGCGACTAATCGTCTGAAACCTCGATATGTTCTGATTGGATTCTCGCTGTTGGAGTTGTTCGCGCAGTCCGTCGCTAGCTATGGAGCAGATTGGCGAATGCGCGGGCGCGACCACAGCCGCAACGCCGTCGTTCCTGACGCGATCGGGCCGATCGATTGGCAGACTGCGGCCCGAAATGGCGTTACCAGAAACCTCCGCTGGTCGGCGGAGTTGGGTTCGCAAAGCGTCGGCGATCCTGTGATTTCCGGGGGTTTGGTCTGGGTCGGCACGAATAACAGCCAGCCACGCGATCGGGACCATCAGGAGGATGCCGGGGCTTTGATTTCTCGATTCTGATATTTGGAGGGATGCATGGGGATACTATAGGTTGGCAACTCGCCGGCTTCGTACATCTTTGCCATTTGCTGCAATGTTGCGTGCCATGTTCGGGCTTCGCGGCTTTCGATTTCCGGCGCGATGTTATTCTCGGTTCCGATCCGTTTCAGCGCACTCTGTTCAACGATCAGCAGCCGTGGATGATCGAGGCTTTCTAATTTGTGAGCATCTGGCCGGGCCAGAGCAATCACCATTTCCGCATATTGATAATTGGGGGTACCGAGAAAGACGATGTTTTCAAAATAGACGTCGATATGGTGACTTGCCTGCAGATAACCGGAACCCAGTCCAGTGAGGACAAATTCCATTCGCTCGGCTTCAAGTTTCGATTCTGGAACAATAATGTCTCCCGAAGGTTTCTCATTCCATTGCATCACGTGAGATGCCAATCGATGCCCCAGATATGTTGTCGGGAACACTCCCAGCTCTTCGCTTCGAATCTGGGAGTCGAAGACTCCGTACAGTACAACACTGACTTTTCCATACAAAGTCTTGTGGATAATGGCGTGCTGTTCGCGTTGTTCTCTTAAAAATCGCTTCAGTTTGGGCATGAAGTAAACCCCCGCGATGGCAGTGCACATCCACCAGATCAACGAGGAAACCAAGTTTGCAATGTTTGAGAATTCGAGAAACTGCCACATCGCTTCGGTCATGACGTCACCCTTTATTTGGACATGTCCACCAGGTGTCTGCAGGCGCTCACGCCACCCGGCACACAGTCCAGTGGTGGAACAGCCTCTCATCCCAAGGCGAGCGCAGCAGCTTCACGCCGGGGTCGTTGCATAGGGAATTGTGGATTCGGCGGACTTGTGAACCACATTGACTAACGGCGCGGAGAATTCCGTCGTTTCGATCTGAATCTCATCACCCGTAGCATATTGCCAATCGCGAGTGCCATAACTCAACTTACTAGTCCCGAAGTAGTGGAGATGGATATCGCCCGGATTCCGGTGCTGCGAATATTTGAAGTGATGGTCTTCCATATTTGCCAGCGAATGGCACATGTGTTTTTCACCAGACCAGAGCGTGCCGCTGTCGTATAAAACCTTGCCACCACGGGCCACAGTGCAACGCAGTGCGATCTCTTGAAAATCATGGCCGATGATCAGTTCTGGTCCGATCGAACAGGTCCGGAGTTTCGACGGCGCGAGGTACAGATAGTTCTGCTTTTCTGTCGCATGATCCGACCATTCGTTGCCCACTGCAAACCCCAATCTGACCGGCCGGCCCTGATCGTCAATGACGTAACAGCCGACGATCTCGGGTTCTTCGCCACCGTCGCCCGTGAAGTCGGGAATGTCGAGCGGATCGCGGTGGCCGCGGAGAATTGTGCCATTGCCTTTATAGAACCATTCTGGGGCGACGCCACGACTGCCCGGAGCGGGCCGGCCCCCTGCCAACCCCCATTCGAACATTTTGCGGGAATCGGTTTTCGGCGGTTCGTTCGCGGCGACGGTCGTCGGAGTGCCTGTCGAAACGTGCATCTGATCCCGCGATTTCATGCTCCCCAGATGCGTCAACCCAGTTCCGGCGATCAACACGCGATACGGATCGGCATGATCGACTGGCGGTCGGACCACGGGCCCGTCCGCCAAGTTCCTCCGCGCTAATAAATCAGCATATGACAATCGAGTCGTCGATCGTCCAGCGAGACCGATGAGGCAATTTGCCAGGGTCAATCCTTGCGAGACCGCGAATTGATACGCGTCCGTCACACGCGTCAGCTGCGACTCAACAGCTGTCACATCGATGATTTCGCCACCGGCCACGACTCCAAATCGGCGGCCGTGTTGAGACATCTCGAATTGCACGACGGACAGTGATGGCATGGATTGATCCTCTTCAGTAAACCTAACGACCTCCCGATGCGGTGTCAAATGTCGAGCCGTCATCGATTCTGTCAACGAGGCGGTAATGGAACCTGTTATGGAAATACAAGCGAATGACTTCGAAATTGAATCATTGACGCCTCACCGGTGGCTCGGAAATCAACCCTCCGCGGAACACTTACATGCGAAATACCTTATCAAGAAGACGACGAATGTTGCGGCTCCGGGCGACAGGGGCATGTTGATGTCGCTATCGCCAGGCAGGCTTGAGCGATGACACACCTTTAGCGCCAGGAATATCTTTCGGCTTAAGGCGGTTTTTACAGAGTCGTCTGCGAACATTAAGGATCAGCACATCGATCAGAATGAGACTGCTTTCCCGAAATGGCAATTTGTGGGCTCATTTCTTGACTTTGTGTATCTGTATGAGCATCGCATCAAACTGAAGTTCCTGCTGCTGCGAAGTTCCTCGAAGCTTCCAGGATTCGTCTTCTAAGACGATTTCCACTCCTTCGCCCCCGCCGAGCATATTGCCGCTCAGCCCAGACAAGACACAGAGCCCCTGCCTCTGTTCGCC
>JAQGHT010001131.1 GCA_028291565.1 Planctomycetaceae bacterium
TTGGCGACCAGTTCCAGCACCAAACCTTCATCATTCCAGCAAATGACTCTGGCCAGGTGCAGATTGGCGATCTTGAAGCAGCTCTGTACCAAGTTGTTCGTGTTCCCGAAGAACTTTGCACGCTCGATCGCCAGCCAAATCGACGTTTGGCAAACAATTGGACGTTTGGCAAACAATCTGCGCGAAAATACTCCATGTCCCTCTCGATTTGCGACTCAAACCTCGAGGATTCAAGACCGTACACAATCTCGAAGGGCAGATGCAGATCGCATACCAACGTCACGGAGCAGAGTGCCTGCCAGCTTCTTGCGGAGTCAGACCATTGCTCTGTCACACTTGTTTTTAGGGTAGGGCAAAATCGCAGCTATCGTACGATCACATGCAAAACAGGGCCAGCGTTACATTGTCGTAAGAAATGCGAGGCCGCCTATACTGACAAAGTGACACGTAGAGGGAATTCCGTGCAAGGTCGGGCGGGCTACATTTGACTGAAGATCCCGTTCGTGCGATCAGACAGAGCCATTCATGTCAATGCCACGAAGATTGAAACTGTTATCAGGATTGCCCCCACCAGTCGAAAGACCATCGTACGTGGAGAATGTCCCCCCTCCGGGTTAACCGCCAATTGGCTCAGGAGCCACGCCAGTCCGACGGACCATAGCCCTCTTAACGCGTAAACGATGTTGACGCGCGTGGCATCTCCGAAATGCCCCAGAGCATACGACATGCTCACTGCTTGTGCGGCCATCAGGACTGTTCCGCAGAGGAGCGGCCGAATCACCCCCATTCGCTGCAGTTGTGCAGGTCCGTTGGCCCACGGGAGGAGGCCGCAGGACCAGACGCCCATGCAGAAAAACATCATCGTCAGAAAGCGTTCTGCCCCGTACTTTCGTCCGCAGGCTTGCAGTCCGATATCGAACAGAGACAACGCCGTTGCGGCGAGCAGAGCCAGTAGGATCGTCAGCACTGCCCGTCGTGTTGTGAGAGGTGTGGATCGGGACGCCCCGGATCCTGCCTGAATGACGGCAATTCCCAATGCCGCCAAAACAGCCGCGATCCAGACTTGAAAGTTGACTCCCTGATCGGCGAGCAACGAACTGAGCATCGCCACGATGATGATTTTGACGCCGAAAATCGGCGTCGCCAGCGACACATCTCCAAATTGAAAGGCCAGGTAAGTACACAGCTGCCCCATCACAAAGGCAAAGGCGATCAGTATGGCAGGGCCCAGTGCGTCCCAGGGAAGTGCTGTTCCTCGCGCGAACCCAAGAATTGTCCAGAAGAGTGCCAGGCACAAATTCGAAAGGGCGGTGTTGGTATACGGATTGGTGCCGCGCACGGCAGTCTGCTTGGCAAATGTAGCCCCAAACACAAACACGATGCTTGAGAAAAGTGGAAACAACAGGTGGACGGAATCATTCATATCGCGGTTCAAAGGGCAGAGGTATGAAACTCTGCGGAGGGGAAGTCGGGGATTCAACCGGAGTGTAAGTCACTCTGGCAAATGGGTGACCATCAGGAAATCGGTTGCTTCGAGGGGCAGGTGAATGATTGTCACTCCGACTTCTTCGACGGTGACTGGAAGCACGCCATGGCGTACTGACTCGATGCGCGTCACGGGCTTCTTTGTTTTCAGACGCAGCTCAATTCGAGCCAACGGTTGGAGTGTGTGATTTGAGAGTGCGATTAACGTCCCTTGTTTGCATGGCAGCGCGACGGCGTCGACCAGGGGCATATCACATTGGAACGTTGGCGTGAGATTCGTCGCTTTCACGGGGGTCAGCAGGCGATCTCGAATCCCTGCCGGATAGAGCCAGGGATTATGCGAGCGTTCGAGTAACTCGCGATCGGTACCGGTTCGGATTAACTGTGCGTTCGGAGTCGAGACAGCGACACTTGTAGCGAGTGGTTGATCGGCTGCCGACGCTGCGAGTTTTTCCGCCGCAACACGTTCGGCTGCGATTTGCTGTTCGAGCGGTCGTCGGGCGATGAGCGCGGGTTTGATATAGGACAAGGCGGGCAGGAATCCCAGCGTGAAGACTTTTCCCCGGCCGGCTGAGCTGCTGATGACGGCGGGTTGCTTGTCTTGAAACGTTGCCAGGATCTCCGCGTTTTGAGATGCTGGCACAGTCAGTTTTAGCTGTTGCTTGACGGACAAGACCTCCAGTTGCTGATCGCCCCACGTGACAGTGTCGTTCGCCTTCAGATAACTGAGAAACTTGCCCGCATTCTGGTAGGGTTCAAAGGATTGTAATTCGCCTCGTTGGACGGGCGATAAATCACCGAGCACATCGAGCGGGCGATTGAATTCGTCGTGCTGGGCGGCTCCGGCCGTCAACCAGAGCGTGCCACCCGCTTCCACCCATTGCCTTAACTTGATGGCGGCAGCACGAGTCAGATTTGGACCGGAAAGGTAACTGATTTTATAGCGATCGAGGTTCTCGATCTCTCGCTCGGGAATGATGTCGACCGGAACTTGAGCGTGTGTGAGGGCCAACCAGGTATGCATCCGGTCGAAGCCAAACGCGAAGTTACTCTGCATGGTCCAGATGTCTGTAGAGGAACTGTAAATCAACGCGACCTCGGCCGGCGGCGGCTTTGCCGTCAACAACCAGTCTTCGACCGCTCCGATCTCTCGCGAGAGTTCCGCATTCGCAGTCCACAGCTCAGGATGGTGATGCCAGAGATGGCTCTTCCAGGCGGGGCCTCCTTCGTGGCTGCCCCAGTTCGGTCCGTAGGAAAAATTCTGCCAGATGCGAACTCCGCGAGCCGTTTCGCTGATTGCTTTCGTCTTGATGTCCCACGGAGTACGGCCGGCATGAGCGATCAGGTAATGTCCAATCGTCTGACCTCGCTTCCGGGCGGCGGCTTGCATCAGCGCGACGTTGAACGCGGCACACTGGTACGTTGACGAGTTATTGGCCCAGTCCTCGCCCCAGATCGCGTTCTGATCGTCGGCGTCGAGCAGTTCGAAATAGTCGATTCCCTGACTGCAAAAATTGGCGTGATAGATTGCGCCATCGCTGAAATTCACCAACGTTGGAAACGATCGTCCGTATGCTTCTTCAATGATTCGCCGCTGCGTCGCCATGAAGTCGCCGATCGCACGTGTGCGAAAGAGCTGCGTGAAATAGTGCAGAGCAGGGTACTGATCCCGGTCGGTTTCTACGACAGGCCGCACCTCATCCCAGCTCGCGACGAGCAATTCTTGCGGTGTGAGTCCACGTTTCTTCAGCCACTCTCGAAACTTGTTACAATAGGCTTCATCCTTTGCTGCGAAGGCGGCAGGTTGTCCTGTCGGTTCGTCCATCAGCATCACGGCGGCGATGTCGTCGAGCTTGCGACCGGATTTTTTGAACAGACTAACATCATGCTTGCTTCGTTCACGCATCGCATTCACATCAGGCAGGCAATACGAGTCTTTCTGCATATGCCACAAGCCATGCAGAATTCGCTCCGGCATGCCATTGAATCCGAAATGATCGAGCGTTTTTTGTTCGCGGGCTGTTACCGCCGCATCGACCGGTAAGTCGTAACCGCTGACATTTGCCGTCACCAGGTACGGAATTTTGATCGGCCGTTTCCCGTACGTGGGCCATTTGAAGGCGTCCGCAACGCGACCGACTTCCTCGGCGAACTCGAGGTCTCGCTTGAGGCGCGCAATGTTGGCCTTCGATTCCAAATCGGGAGGGACGATGACAACCAGGCCGTTCGGAGTCGCTTCAACATCAAAAGTTTTGACGACAGTCACTTCGGTCGTTGCCGCAGAAGGGGCGTAGCCGAACTCGAGTTTAGCACGGAACCGCTTTGCCTTTTCGTGATAGGAATGCCGCAGCGAGAAATTCAGGGCGGCCCCGGAATCCGGATAGACCGTCGCTGTGAGATTGCACCAAGGCGTCGGTTCGCCCACTTTGAGCATCTGGCCATCCGGCGGTGCCAGTTCGGCGTGCAGGCCACCCTGTCCAATCGCGTAATGAGCATACCACGGCGAGCGATAATGATCTGCGAAGAAGTGCAGATAGACCGGCCGCTCAAACTGCTCGCCTAGCGTGACTCGCAGCAATGTTTGCGGTCCGTATCGCAGATGATCGGGTACGACCTTCAGATCATTGGTCAACATGAAGCAGTCGACATGTCGCACATAGCCTGTACAGTTCTTCTGCTCATGTTTCGCCAGCGACACAGTCACGTCGCCTGCTGGCAACTGGATATCAAAGGACTGCCACGTGTATTCCCAATCCTCGATCTTGGGAAGCACTTCGCGATCAAAGACGTGCGTGGCGATCTGTTTCTCACCCGCCGCGACGGTCACGTCAAAGGGACCGCGCCAGGCACCAACCTGCATGTACCGCACCCAAACACGGTAAGCGCCGCCCTCGTTGAGCTTCGCTGTCTTCTTCGCGACGGCATCGACAGCACCGTCCGCTCCCCAAAGCGTGGTCACGCGAGAAGCCCTTCCAGTCTGGTCGTTTTGCGTTGCCTTCCAGCCGGCAGACGATGTCGCCATGGTCTCGGCTTCGAAGAAGACGGTATCGCCGCGTGCTGCTTGCACCATTCCGATTGCAAGGAATCCAGCGAGCAAAAGTCGCTTACAATAAACTTTAAAACAAAGCGGCATCAGCGTGAACCTTCTGCGAAATGGGACGATTGTTACATGGCGCGGAACTCGACTCCTGTTCGTTCACCGTCAAGCCCCCCCGACGTCTTGAGTGCGTCGTTCCATGTGGCTGGAAGACTGCAGCAACATTTATTCAGTACTGCTCCGCCGGTGATATCACTTCTTGCCAGCGGCGCGGAACTGCTTTCCAGGCGGACATGTATGTCTCTTCCAGTGGAACTTCGATATACATTCCCGGATACAGAAAGACGGGCATGTCCATGAGTGAATCTCCAACTGCGAAAGGTTCCAGATAGGCTCTCAGAGATTCGTCACATTCATACGCGATAGTACTCAGAGGTTTATCGTTCGTAAGTCGCACGGGTTCGTCTTCGAAATCCTCATAGACGAGTGCGTGCAAGCCGTACGGAACCCGTTGGCTTATTGGAAACGGATCGATGATCAGCAAGTGGATCTTTTGAATCAATAATTCACGGACTTTCAGCAAGAATGATCTTAAGCCGTGTGCCGAATTCTTGTTTCCGGGTGACACGATCTCAATCATGGCGACGACACGATCACCGCACACATGTCGGATCACCGTCGAGTTTTTTTTCCGCAAGTAGAAATCAGAGTCTGTCTCTTGGAAATACTTTGTTTTGGGCCGCTCCAGAGTCGTCGCCGCACTGGCTGTGATGATTTCATCTGGTTTGTCGTTGCGAAGCGTCAACACATGTGGGCCGAAGCCCGCTGCGAATTGTTCGGCCAAGGCGTAGTAGTCAGGTGGCAGTCGCGAATTCACGGCCGCCGTAATTCGTGAAATCCATTCCAGATGAAAATGGTGATAGATCCCGGCTTCTACGCGGGTCCAGTCATGCATCGGCATGTTGTGCTTTCCTCGGACAAGGATCTTTGCGGTGACAACCGAGATGACTCTGATAAACCACGTCGGTTGCAATGTGTCGCGCACTTGAGGCAGGACGAGAAACGTGGATGACTTTACATTTCACCTCACAAGGATCGATTTTATCACGAAGTCATTCCGATCGTCGAGGCGCCCCAGCGGACTGTTCTCGGACATTTCGTCCGAGAACGTGCAAGAGGGCAGACTCTGTTCACAATTGTGCCAGCTGATGATTCTTCCTCACTTTAACCACAGAATCAGACTTCTGAACACACGCCAATTCTACTGCATTCGCGTCGACACTGCAGTGGCGCGTCATGTCTATGCCATTGTCAGCGACCGCACGAATTCATCGAATTGGTAGCTCAAAGTCCCTTTCAACGTTATTGAAAAGGGTTAACGGCGTAATGTGCATCCCCTCCACCCACCGTGCGTGTCAAGACTTCGACGCGGGACCCTGATTGGGCATCGACAGCAGGCGGCGGATTCGTTCCTGCACATCTTTTGGCACCGACT
>JAQGHT010001148.1 GCA_028291565.1 Planctomycetaceae bacterium
GATGCAAGATGGAAGCCACTGTCGAACTTCTAACCCGTGATCGCCGCGATTCGCAAATCTTTACCGGAAGCAAAAAAACAATGTCTTCAGCCCCGTTGCCTGCGACGGCGAAAAAGAATATCGAGGCCATCGCGCAAGTCGAACATGAAATGCACAGTCGTCGCTCTCGGGTAGAGCGAATCGGGGATTGGATCGCACGATTTTTTGGAAGCCTGTGGTTTATCAGCGCACACGTGGTGTTATTCACCGTCTGGATCTTGTTGAACGTGCGAATTCTCGCTCCGTCTGCAGCCTTCGACCCTTATCCCTTCCCATTACTCGGCTTGATCGTTGGGATCGAGTTCTTTTTTTTGACAACATTTGTGCTCATGAACCAAAACCTGCAATCAAAGCGGCAAGAGCATTGGGGCCACCTGAATTTACAAATTTGCCTGTTGACCGAACAAGAGGTCACCAAGAACATGCAAATGTTGCACGTCATCACGCGTCACCTGGGATTACAAAAACCCGCAACGGACAAAGAAGTGAAGGAGATGGCACAAACCACGCCAGTTTCCACTTTGGTCGAAGAAATCGAAAAGGCGCGCGATGTGGAGTAATCGTCTGAACGTTCAAACAAGTCCACTTCTTAAATCAATGCGACACACCGAATGGGAAAGTGGAGCAGGTTCGAACAACAGTAGCTGCCGACTGCCGGGCGGCTGTTCGGCGCAGCCGACCGCGACGAACAATCGCCGTCAGTCCTCAATCATTGTCGCGTATGGAGAACTCGCATAAAAGCGAGAGTCTGCCAACTCAATATCAGTTGGTCATCCGCGGTGACGCAGTCAACTTGACGAGCCTGACTGGTCGCGGCTCGGCTGCTGCCGAGAGTCCCGCTTGGCGAGCGGGACCTACCGTAGCTGCGGACTGCCGGGCGGCTGTTCGGCGAAGCCGACCGCGACGGACAATCACCGTCAGTCGTCATTCATTTCGCGTATTGAGAACTCACATAAAAGCGTGAGTCCAGCGATTCAATATCAGTTCGTCATCCGCGATGACGCGGTCAACTTGACGAGCCTAACTGGTCGCGGCTCGGCTGCTGCCGAGAGTCCCGCTTGGCGAGCGTGACCTACCGTAGCTGCCGACTGCCGGGCGGCTGTTCGGCACAGCCGACCGCGACCGACAATCGCCGTCAGTCCACGATCATTGCCGCGTATCGAGAAGCATTCTGCAGCAAACCGCTCACACTTCCACAGTACTTTTCCAGTTTCGTGCATTTCATCGATGTCGAATGCAATATCCCGCCGTCGATTCTGCTTCCCAAATGCTCTGTTTCGTCTGCGTCAACCTGAATCTCTCGCAGCACTGCAGTGACTTCAAAATCACCACTACCTTCTGATGGAATGGCAAGCTCGCCGTGGTGCGACTGAGCCGTCTGGAACGCATCCTGGGCGGACAAATTCGCTTGCTTCCCGGTTTGCGTTTAAAATAACACTGCAGCGACAACCCGTCAACAAAACCTGTTCAATGGTTTACATTCAGCGATTTTCGAACAGGCCCGGAATCCGGTCGGAAACAGCGGCGGAAGCAAGATTGCAGACGAGAACGGTGGCATTTTCTCCGTTGGCTGTCACAATATCGAATCCACATCGAATCAACGAAACGTTTCACCTTTCGATCAATCGAATTCCTCGCCGAAGGCGTTGCGCAGCTATGGACACTCGCGGCCGATTTCAACTGCATCTGCCGGGCTTGCTGAAGGTGCTTGCCGAGCATTTGTATTCGACGCAGCGCGTTGGCGTTCGCGAGTTGATCCAGAATGCTCATGATACGTGTGTTCGACGCACCATGGAACTTGCAGAACCTGGATATCGGCCCCGCATCGATTTGTCATGCGACCCGGCATCGCAAACGTTGCGGGTCGACGATAATGGCTGCGGTTTGACGGAAAACGAGATTCACACGTATCTGACCGTCATTGGGCGAGGCTACACGCGGGAATTGCGTGAACGGCTGGCGACAGATGATCTGGATGCATCACGCGAATTGATCGGCCAGTTTGGGATCGGGTTCCTGTCCGCGTTCCTGCTGGCTTCGGAGGTGACTGTCGAGACACGCTCCGCGAACGGCCCCGCCCTGCGGTGGCACTCCACGGGTGACGAAGAGTTCGACATGTCACCCGGCAACCGGACCACTGTCGGCACGACTGTGGAACTTCGACTCAAGCCGTCCGCGCACTATCTACTGCATGAACAGAATTTGCTCGACGTCGTTCGCGCTTACACGGACTTCCTGCCAACGCCGATTCATGTCGAGAACTCGCACGTGCAGGTCAATCTGGGAAATCCTCCCTGGGAAGAGCCTGATATTGAAGACGCGTGCCGACGCTATGTCCAGCGACGATTTGGCGAGGCAGACCCGATCTGGGTCTTGCCGCTGTCGGATGGAACAATCGACCTGGGCCACGACACGCTGACTGTTCCGTTGCGAGGATTCCTGTTCGTTCCCAAACAGTCTGTGGTCTCCATCAAGGAATATGGCACTCTGGCGGTTTATATTCGCAAGATGGCGATCTGCGAGGCCGATCAGCACTTGCTGCCGCCCTGGGCACGGTTCGTTCGCGGGGTGATCGATTGCCCTGCTCTGCAACCGACGGCATCACGCGAAGCCGTCCACCAGGACGATTCATTTGATGCGGTTTGCCGAGTGCTGGAGGATCAACTGAGTGCGGGACTGCACGAACTGGCAACGAAGGCGCCACAAATCTGGCGCCAAATCGCCTACGGACACAGCGACGTGATCATGGGCTGGGCAGCGAAGAATCCCGATTTCTTTCGCATGGTGGCCGACTCGGTTCCGCTGCGAACCAGCCGTGGCCGCCTGACCTTTCCCGAATATCTCAGCGAATCGGGAAATGTCGTCTACTACACGACGCATGAACTCGGGTCGCTGCAGGACAAGCTGTTGGCGGAAGGTCGGGATGTCCCTGCGATCGACGCGTCCTGGTTCGCAGTTCCGGCATTCCTGCGGAGTTACGCGGAGCTCCATCCTGAGGTCACGTTGGTGCAGCTGGATGACGATCTGAATGCGCTCCTGCAGCCTGTTCCAACCGGGCAATTTGAGGAATTGGTCCAACTTTGTGAGGAATTGGGGTTTGCTGTTCGTGTCGCTTCATTTAAGCCCACAGACCTTCCTGCCGTGATGATGTACCCGGCGGACGCCGAAACGATCCGGGGTGTGGCCGCGGCTTTGGATGAGGGCTTGATCCCCGACGGGTTCTCAGGATTCGTACGGGATTTCGTGGACCAGAAACAGGCAGAACGCAGCGATGTAGGAACGATACACCTCAACTCAAGTTGCCCTCTGATTCGCCGGCTCTCCTCGCCAGAAATACCGACGGCGAGAAAACAGGCAGCGCTCTCGGTGATCGCCTACTTCGCCAAACTGTTCTGCGGCCGTATGTTGGACGCTTCACAAGCTGCAACCGATCTCGGTGCCTGGCAGCGATCGCTGGATCGGCTGGTATAATCATGAGTGATCGTTGGACGGAATTCCACCGCCGAATCAGCGCCTGGTACGCGACCGGCGAAGTCGAACGTCTACAGCTGGTCGAACTCTATCAGGAAGCCACCGACTGTCACGAGACGGATCTCGATCGCTCGTTCGCGCTCTACACACGCGGACGGGACGAGGCCCGGCGATTGAGTGAACCGTGGTGGGAACTCTTCTTCGAGAGTTGGCGATTGAATTCACTGACGTCACACGCCATGAACTACGCACGTGCGCTGCCGCTCGCGATGGAATTGATGGTGCTCTTCAATGCTCCTCAGGGCCAGTCGCATGACGACAGAAACATGGTACTCGACAATGTCTTGTACACTTACATCAACATTGATCCCTTCGGCTATCGGAACGAAATTGAACGCGGCATCACTTATCTCAATGGATTGATCGAACAAGGCCCGGCAGGCGAGCGATTTGTTCTGAATCACCGGCAGATGAGCTACCTGTCGGCGACGGTACGCTGGGGCGAAGCCTATGACCTCGCACTCCACACACTCGCCCTGGTCGATCAAGTGACAGCGGAACATACCAGAAACTGGCATGGATCCTGGACCCTGTATCAACTCTGTCGGATCTGCCACACGACTGGACGCATCAACGAACTTTCCGGGCATGCCGAACATTTGGAAGAGCTCTCCAAGAACCAGTCGCATCTGCGACGAGCCCACGCGGACGCCCACTTCTGGCAGGCCGTCACTCAACGTGCGGCAGGCGATGAAAGACTCGCTTCGCGAGCCTACCAAAAAGGCCTGCGGTTGCTTAAAGATCTGGCCCGACGTGATACGATCTGTGCTGATCCGATGGCCGCGTATCTGGAAGCGAGTCATGATTTGCAGGCCGCCCTGACAATTCGAGACCGGGAACTCGAAGAAGTCACGAAAAACGGAATGCTGCACCGTGGCTGCCAAATTCAAGTCGAGCGTTGCCGACTTTTGAAACGACTGGATAAACTCACTACGCCAGACCTGGAGGCAGCGCGCGATCGCGCAGGCAAACTTCGAACACCCGAGCATTTTCTTCAACTCATCAGTCGAATTGAGAACGAAGCAGCATCTGGTTAGGATCGGCGCAGGAATCACTGTTGGAATCCGATATAGCAGCACGAACATTCCAGTCCGTCGCCCTACAGACGGACAGGAATGTCCGTCCTACCGTCATGCGACTTCATTGATATCAAATTGCGACTGACTTTAATCCCCAATTGAAAACAATGTCTATGAAATTCCTGCATTTCCGCCGCCATTTCACCAACAGCCTGATCCTGGGACTGAGTTTGTTTCTGGTGCCCGAGGTGGAAGGGGCGGAGGCTGTTTTCAAGGCTGGCTCAGCGAAACGTGATATCACTCCGAAGGAGCCCGTGCCCATGTGGGGTTACGGTGCGCGGCACAGTGTGCTCTCGAATGGCACGCTGGATCCTCTCCAGGCGGCGGTGATCGTCATTCAGGCGGGCAAGAACAAACTCGCAATTGTCGGACTGGACCTCGGCCGCTCGCCTTCGGAAAAGTCATTGCAGAACATCCGGCAGCGGATTAAGGCTGTCGCCGGAATTGAGCATTCCTTCATCGCTGGATCACACACACACCACGGACCAGTGCTGGAATTGTCTGACGAGCGAGGCAAGGGTAAGGGGCGGTTTGAATCTGCGCTCCGCTACAATAAACAACTGGAGGATGCGATCGTCGACGCCATCGTCGATGCAGATCAGAAGCTCGTCCCGGCGAAATTCGCCACGGGCGGAGTGGAACTCGTCGGGTTCAATCGTAATCGCCAGTCCAAGCTGGAGCCCAAGCCGGTCGATCGCACCTTGAATGTGATGCGTCTCTGTGATGCCGCGGATCAACCCCTGGCGCTGCTGGTGAATTTTACGGGCCATCCGACGAGTATTCCGGCCAGCACTCTGCAGTTTTCGGCGGATTATGTCGGTGCGATGCGGGCGACAGTGGAGAAGGAGTTCGGAGGCAATGTGGTGTTCATGCAGGGTGCTTCTGGCGACATCTCCATCGACAAAGGCAAACATGGGGATCACGTGGGCTTTGGCCAGGCGTTGGGACTCGAGGTCGTCAAACTTGCGACATCGCTGCATCCCATCGCGGTGACACAAGCGTCGCTCGTAGTCCATGAAGATCGGTTCCGCTTCGAATCGCGCACCGACTTGCGCAATCCACTGGTTCTGGCCGCATACTCGGTGGCCTTTTTCCCGGAACTTGTCGCGAACTTCGCAGAGGAATATGCCGATGGGATCCGACCTCGTCTGACGGTCGCCGTCCTGAACGGCGACACCGCCCTGGTTGGCGCGTCGGGCGAGTTCTTCTGTCAGCATGCGAACCGGCTGCGTGAGCGTGCCCGCGTGAATCGGCTCTTCTTTTTCGGCTATTGCAATGGCTATCACCAATACTTTCCCACCATCGAAGCGGTTTCTGAAGGAGGCTATGGCGCGGATTCGCAAGTCGCCCCGGCGGCAGTCGGCGCCGGCGAACAATTAATGAACACCGCTTTGACCTGGATCTTTCAAATGCAGGGCAAGCTGAAATGATGCAACTTTGTCAGACCTTAGAGCGGTGATTTATCTACTGTCAGGTCTTTTACTTGTCATAGTGCAGTCGCTATTCAGCGAGATTTATCCACGGATTACACGGAACACACAGATAGAACATTTGAATGCCCTGCCGAATGTGCATTTTCACATCGCCCATTTGAATTCATTCGTGTATTCCGTGTGATCCGTGGTTCAACAACGAATTGTCAATAGTTCGGACAGTAATTAATTCACCGGACCTTATGGTGAACCTCCGTCGTCGGATGGCAAATCAGGTCTTGGAGCGCGTCATGGAGCTGCGGATACTGAAATTCAAAACATTCTTCCTCGAGCCGCTTCGAAACCACGTACCGTCCATAAAGCGCCAGTTCGGGATCAGTATGTAATAGCCACTTCGCCCCGAAACGGACCATCCAGGAATAGGCCGGCAGGCCAATGGGCATCCGAACCGCGCGCCGCAATTCACGCATGAAGTCCAACTGTGAGACGGGATTGGGTGCTGACGCAATATAAGGTCCCCGCATCACTGGATCTTGAAGCGCGCGTTCAAACAAACGATTCAAGTCCAATTCATGAATCCAACTCATCCCCTGGATCACCGACGAGCCCTTTGCGGCCAGGTAGTTTGCTAACGAAATTCCCAGAAACCCACTTCCGCCGGCGATGACGATGCGGGGGGGCGGTATTGGCTCAATCATCAAATCATGCTCCCGAGTTGCGCTGCGAATTGAATTCTTGATTCAACCGCGCAGAGTCGCGGTACTTAACCTGGAATTTGCTGGAACGTGTCATGCATATGGAGAACTCAGGGTCCGAATCCAACCTGAGCACCTGCTCATTGTCGAAGTCGCGGTGGCAGTGCTGGTGTTTCAAGCGTTCGTCATCAATCGCCTGGCCGGTCTGAAATATCCGGCATGGAGCCCAGCGCAGACGTTGTCCACAACTCAGAATGCTGTGGCACCTGATTCATAACGTTAGGATTAGCGAAGCAATAACAGTCGTTACTTCAAGCCACGCGACGATGTCGCGTGGCTGTAGGACGGACATTCCTGTCCGTCTGGCGCGATGTTGGACAGGGGGTAGACGTCCTGCAAATGGTTCCGACACCTATTGATTCGCAAGGCCTTAGTACGGAATCACCGAGATTCTTGAAGCAGCCGCGCATAGACAGCATCGTAGACGATTTTGCCAGACTCGATCGCACTTTGATCGTCTGGACTGATGAGCCGCAGGCCCTCGCAAATCAAATCGAGACCGCAGGCAGACGGTTCCAGTTTTACTATTTGAACAGTATCCGCCTCATCGATGATCCGTGCGATGCGGAGCAGGATTGGATCTGTCAGTTTGTGATATTCGACCAGTGCATGAAACGAGCAATGCCCGCCATGATGCGAAAAACGGACGCCGGGGATGTCGAAGGGCTCTGCATCACGAGGCAACGCAGCACCACGCGGGATAAACACGAATTCTGCCAGCGGATCGATATCTCGGAGAATCAGCCACGCACATCCGATCCGGTCGATTCCGACATTCTCCCAGGTGACCCATCTCATGAGCATGCCCCTCCGCCAGCAGCGAGCAACTTTTTTCGTGTCTGGCGTCCAAGTTCAGACGCGAAATAGTCTCGGACTTGTACGTCCTGAAATCGCTTCGAAAGTGCAGCCAAATCACGATCCTTGCCTTTGAGTGCGGCCAGAATCTCGCGGTACTCGGCTTCCACGGGTTCGACGAATCGCAGACGCAGCGAATCCGGGTCAGTGGCGTAAATCTGGTCCGCTTCCCACAGCAGGGCCTCACCCCGAAGTTCCGTGATCTCCGCTGCCAGCCACTGGAATTGCTCCTGCGTGCGAGACGTTTGCGGCAGAACCCACGCAGCGTCCTGCAACGCGATCGCGCCGAGTTGCTTTAGCTTTCGCCAGACATAGACTCGCCCGGAAGTCGGCTCGCGAGGGATTTTGTAAACCAGCAGCAGCCACTGTCTTACCATTTGAACTCCCAATTCATGAGCGAACGAATGGATAAATAATGAGACCTACGATCGCCGCGCCCAGAACGACGATCGGTTCCGGCAGTTTTTTGAATCGCAGAAGCAAGACCATCGTGATCAGCAGCAGGACGACCTTCGGGATTTCCGGAGTCCACCCAGTTTCAAAAATCGTCCGTCGGCCCAATACGACGCACGCCCCCGCGATGGCTCCCACCGCCGCCGCGGTGACACCGTCGACAAACGCAATCAGGCCTGGGCGTTTGCCGTGCTTCTTGAAGTACGGCGCGGGAATGATTGTGAACAGATAACAGGGCAGAAAAGTCGCCGCGGCGGCGACTGTCGCACCGGCCAGCCCGGACAGGAAGTCCGCACCGCGAGCCGTCACGAGGTAACCGATGAATCCAACTGTGATCACAACCGGTCCTGGAGTAATCATGGCCACTGCCACGGCGTCCAGGAATTCGCGGTCGTTCAACCAGCCGTACTCCTTGACCACGCCTCCATAGAGAAACGGTACAATGGCCAGTCCGCTGCCGAAGACAAATGCGCCGGCTTTCGTGAAGAAGTAGGCAATTTGTAACAGCAGATCACCTAATGGAGTATTCTCTGAAGACAGCGTTGCAAGTGGAGTCAGAAACACGCCAGCGGTGGTTTTGGGAATCCTGTTCCAGGGTGGCGTCCGCACGGCCCAGACAAGAACTCCGGCACCCAAAAATAACAGAATATATTCCGTCTCAGTAACGACGGTTGCCACGGCGCTGACGAGATAAATCGCCCATAGCAATCCGCTTTTGCCGATTGTTTTGAGTGTCAATTTATAGGCGCTGATCGTGATAATGCCAATCACGCTGGCACCGATGCCATAGAACACGGACTGCATCCAGCTGATACCACCGTATTCGACGTAAGCCCAGCCAAGCGCCAAAACCATCAGAAACGACGGCAGCACAAACGCCACGCCAACCAGCGTGGCGCCAAGTACACCGTAATGGACATATCCCAGATAGATCGCCAGTTGCGCCGCGAGCGGCCCCGGCATGATCTGGGCCAGTGTCAAACCTTCTTTGTACTCGGATTCAGAAATCCACTTCCGGCGTTCCACCAGATCACGGTGCATATACCCGATCAAAGCCACCGGCCCACCGAAACCAGTCGTACCGAGCTGAAGCACGTAGTAGACCAGTTGCCCCAACGAGTAGCTGGGACCGCGATTTACCTCGGACAATGCCAACGACTCGTCAATTGCCACAGCAGCGAGACCTTTCCAGAAATTGTAACCATGGTTACTCAGCACCAAGAATAGCGGTTTTCGGGAATTCCGCAAGTGCGAAGAATGGCTGGAGAGATCGGGCGATTCCGAGTGTGTGAGCTTAAGGACCCGCACATGGGGCGGCGAGAATCTCGCTTTTGAAGTTGCTCTATTTTAATGCTATGAGAACACATGTCTCGTTGCAGATACCCGCCCCCACTGACCCCGCGTCAGTGGAGCGCTGATTGGCCAGCTAGAACAAACGAATCGAAGAATTTCTCAACGCTCCACCGGACCCAGAGGGTGTCCCGGGTCGGTGGTGGCGTGTGCGACAAATGTAGTGCAACTTCAAAAGGCTCGCCGAGCTTGGTGCGACCGCAGGTCGCTGCCCGCCGGAGGCCCTGAAAAAGCCTTCGGTGGGCGCCGAGCAATAGCTCGCCAGAGGCGTGAGGGAACTTCGACCGCTGAACACGCCAGGCGAATCCAACGTTAGTTCTGCAGGTTTTTCTTCACAAAACTTCCGCCCGTTTTGCCAAAGTAGCGGAGCATGCCTTCGTTGTAAGCCAAGGTTGATTTCAGCGTCTCAGCTCGCAGATCAACCCAGAAATCGAAGGTCCCGTCGTTCTTTTCAAACATCGCGATGGCTTCTTTGCGGGCTTCCAGATCCCCTTTTTTTCGCTTTCCTCGAAAGGCATCGTACAGCTTGTACCAGACCAAGGCTTTCGCATGCAACGACGCGATCACGCTGGACCGAACGGTTGGCGGACGATCTGTTTTGGCGATGACTTCCTTCAGCTTCGCTTCGGCACCTTCACCTAAAGCGTACCAAATCGCCTTGGGACCCGTGCCGACGATCAGGACCGGCTTACTGCCAAATATCTCTTCGACCTCGACCAGGTTGGCCGGAAGTGTGACTTTGTGCAGAGTCACATCTCCAATCATTCCGGCATCCAGAGCAACCGGGGCGCTTTCTTTCAGCTTCACCAGCCCCTGTCTGACGATCGCTCCGTCACCCTTTGCTCCGCCGATCATAACGTGTCGTCCAGATGGTCCGACTGTCACATTGACGAATCCGTCCAGCACACCATTTTGAGTACTTTGCTCCAGCACATCCAACACAATCTCGGTCACAATGCTGCCATGAATTTTCGCCTGGGCCGATGAAGCCGGTGAATCCGCGATTTCCTTGAGCAGCAGGGGACGTGCCTGCTTCCAGAACTTCTGCAGGTTCTTTTGTCGCGGCGGATCGAGATTGATGTGAATCATCCCGCTGAGTGGTTCATTAAAAGTTTGCGGGATGTTGACGAAATAGCTGGGCTCTTTCCGCAACTGGGCCAGGCTGGTCGCAAGGTTCGAATTCACCAGCGGCTTCATGTCGATCTCAAAAATGGCCTGTTTGTTCTTCCTGGAGATATTCCCGAGCCCTTTGATCCACTCGGCTTCCGTGTAGAACTGCCTGAGTCCAGAGATTTCCTGATCCAGGGTCAGTTTGCGAATCTCGAATTCGTTCTGCGTCTCAGACTTCAGTCGTTCGAGACTGGGAATGATCTCGGCCCGGAGTGCTTCGACGGCGGCTTCGCGATCTTTTATCTCACTACCCACATTGACAATACTGCCCACCAGATCGTAATCCTTCGACTCCAATTTCCGCTTAAACGTCGTGAATTGTCCCAGCGGGACCAAGTCGTCCCGGGACGCGGCGATGATCGTTGTCGCATCTCCGGAATTGGCGGAGGCTGGAAATTCCTGCATGAAGCCATTGAAGAGTTTTTCAATCTGATACACACCGCCACCAATGGGCCGACTGCGGAGCCCCATGGTCCGCGCATTATTCCGGAATTCCTTAGCGTCGGTGGTCGGGACATGCAGCACCAGATTGAATTTCCCATTCCGCACGTGAACCTGAACCACGGGAGGCTTCTGTGGATCAAGCCCCACAAAGAACACGTCCAGCGTATCCATTAAGGTCTTAAGAGATTTCGGCTCAGACGCCAGTCCAAAAATATAATCCAAATCTTCATGCAGCCGATCCACGCCAGCGTAGGCCACATTAATCGGCGCCAGCGCCTTCGTCTGAGCGAAAACCGAAGTAACGCTTCCCAGGACAATCGTCAGTACCAGGCAATATCCAAGAATCGGAAGTTTTCGAAACATTGATCGCCCCACTGATTGAGCCCGGTTCGATAAAAATGCAAAACCGACTGACGATGACTTTATTTTACGGAAAAATCGGACGCAACAAAAACGCTCAGAAAGTCTGGAATTCTGCGGCGAATCACTTCAAAAGACGTTAAGCAAGCGGTATTGCAGGCTGGTCCCAATTACACACCCGCCAAGCCGTTACGGCGATCAGTAACCGAACGCAGCAACTCCCGAGGCGTATCACTCGTGCGTTTCCGCACCAGACTTTGCACGAAGCATCTTAGAATCCTTATCGATTGGCCCCGGATGCGAGATGAGGGAATTCCAGCAACGGTTTTATACTGTTCGTGCCCACGAATGAATCTTTTTCAATACTTATCCCCGCGATCAAACATCGCATTCTTAATCGTGCGCGGTATAAAGCAAAACGCAACGACTTGCCCCTGCTCAGTGATTCAATCAAATGTGAATTCGGTTTGCTTCGCGTCTCCTGACGGATAAGTTAATTCTCCGGCTACTATTTTCGCTCCCACAGTCAGCGTGTGATCTCGCAATTCGCCGTTCGGCATAATGTGCCGAACGGCGAAGCCTTGCATCAGCAGATAATCGCTCACCAGCCGTCGGTGGCAGCGCCAGAAAAGACTTTCCGAACACATGTAGGCAGTGCGTTTGCCTGTGGCGACTTTCAGCAGGCACTCGACTCCGTCCCGGAATTCCTGGGTCGCCATGTAGTCTGCATAGTTCCGAAAACTCGCGTTTCGGAGGCCGAGATTTTTGGATAAGTCTGGCCCCACGGACTGGTGCGGACGGCGGCCTCCGAGAGCTTCAATCCACTGATATTCAAGACCCACATTGCGCAAGTGATTGGTCAACTCAACCTGGTTGAATTGTGGAAATTTTCGCGAACTGGGAAATCGCCGAATATCGGCCACAACCTTGATGCCGTGCTGTGTCAGCAACCCGAGAAAGTGCTCGATCGGATGGGTTGAATGCCCGATAGTGTACAGTTGGAGCAACGGGAAGTCTCCAGTAGAACGGATATTCCTGTCCATCGCATCGAACAGGACGGGAATTTCCGCCCTGCAGTCGTGTTGCTTCTCACCACGACCACGAAGGATCAATACGTGAGTTTTGGACGACGCTATGACGTTGATGCAGGCACTGAGCCATCGGTCGCAGGTCTCAGCAATGACTCGATATTCGCAGGTGCGGGGAGTGCCAGGTCCAGAATGGCGATTCCCAGGACTTTACCCTGGCTGTCGACACGCAGAGAACGGCTGGCGCCCCCTCCAAGAATGTCGCTCAAAAAAAAATTGTAGGCTCGAATCCCTGGTAATGCATAGCGTTGAACCTGCCTGGGACGGAGCGGCAGGAAGAACTCCGCCACACGTGCTTCTGTCAGGACTTTACCGAGATACTCGAAGCCAGCGTCCGTCCAGGCAATCACACCCACATTGGCGTGATTGCCTTTGTCACCTGAACGCGCGTGGGCGATGTCGCCGAGACGAAGTGTATTCATCGTGCATGTCAGTTCTGAAGATTCTCTTTGACGAACTTGCCGCCCACTTTGCCAAAGTACCGGAGCATTCCTTCATTGAACACCAGAGTTGATTTCAGTGTCCCTTCCAGTAATTCCAGCTTGAAGTCAAACGTGTCATCACCCTTTTCGAGTGCAGCGATGACTTCCTTGCGAGTCTCTTCATTCCCTTTGTTTCGCTTGAATCGGAACGCGTCAAACAGTTTATACCAGATCAATGCTCTCGCGTGCAGCGAAGCAATCATCGTCGATTTGCCATCCGCTGCCTTTTCGGTGAGGGCAATTGCTTCCTTAAGCTTCGCCTCA
>JAQGHT010001150.1 GCA_028291565.1 Planctomycetaceae bacterium
GTCCTATTTATGGCATGGGAAGTTACGGCATGGGAAGCGTCTACGCACCCAACGCATACGTTTCGCCGTACATGTCACAAGTGGTTTCTCCGAGCGCAGCTCTTTACAGCAGCCGTGTCACCGCCGCTTACGGGTCGAGCAGCAGTAATAGCTGGGGTTTGGGCGTGAGCTCAACTTCTGCAAACAGCCGCGTCTCAGCCGCGATCCCAAGTTTTTCGCAACGCTACAGTGCGAACACGAGTGTCGGCGTCGCGACGGGTTATGGCTATAGCTATGGCTCAGCCTCCGGCACAGGGTATCGGTACAACCCCAACGTCGGCTCCCAGGATTATTCCACCTACGGCGTCAGCAGTTATGCCATGAGTCGCTAATCTCTTAGCGCGAGAACAAATTCCAGTGCGGCACCGCACTGGCCGCATTTCGTCATCCTACTCGTATTCCGACTCGTCATCAGCGCTCGAAAACCGATGACGAGTACGAGTAGGATAGCAACTGCCAGGAATGCACCAGTACCGGTGTTCGGCGCATTGACGGTGAATATCAATGGCCTCAGTAATGCTGGGTATCAAGCATCTGCCGCGACGCGATGTCGATGGGGCTCCGTAGCGGCGCTTGACGCAATCCCGAGCTCATTTGTTCCGACCCTGGTGATTGTTGACGTTCCGAGATCCACGTCCGAAACCATTGTGGAAGCTCGTCGGATTCGCGTTACAAACAGGAGATGATCGGAACTCAATTCTTCGAGCCGGCGTTTTGAATGTTGACCGTGTTTTCTTTCGGCGAAATCTGATTCACGTTTCAGCGGGAATTCCCAATGTTGCTGGCCATGCATGTGACATTCAAGCGGGCCTGTAAAATCTTACCGTTGCCCGCGGGACGCTCTGACGAAGATCAGTTAAGACTTGTACTCCTCAATACAGAGACTGGGAAACGAAAAACGCTGGTCAGCAACGTGACGCGAGACGAGCCTCGATGGTCAGCGGATGGTCATTGCGTCCAATATGAAGTGCGGCTGCCAGGAATTGGATTTGTCAGGCGAGAAATCGATGTTCAAACCGGTGACATCCGAGACCTGGAGCTGACCCCCTCGACTGTCCCTCAGTTGCCGGGATTTATCGCGGCGACCGAAATCTGGTCTCCAGGACGGCAGTGGATTCTGTATCACCATAAAAGCAGTCAACTCTGTATGGCCCGCGCTGATGGCTCGCAAGTGTTTCACTTGAAAGCATCGTTCTCTTATTTTCCGGATTCGATGTCTTGGTCTCCGTGCGGAACAAAACTGGCCGTATCGCTGACGGGCAACCTGGACACAGGCAGTTATGTTGTTGATCTGCGGACTGGGAAGCATCGCCGTTTGACTCCGCCACTTGTGGATTATCTGTCGCCCTATTCGAATTATTTTATTCACAACTGGTCACCGGATGGAAAATGGATCTCGACCACCAAGTGTGACTGGCACAACCCCAGGACCTATGATTACGAGTTGAATGATGTCTGGTTGTGGGCCAGCGACGGCTCGGAATCCATTCCCTTGACGCATGACGGCCGCTGTAAACATGGCGTTATCCGTCCCTCGGAGACGCCTTGCGTTCAGAATGGCGAATCCGAACTGACGCTGGACTGGGCGAAGCTGATTCGCGGCACGCGAAAGACGGCAGGTTCAGTCCTGGCAGCTCAGGTACGCGTTGACATCGAAGCGGGCCCCCCGTTTGAAATCCAGCTAATGGTGCAGACACAGGGCGGTGTCATCGTTCCCTCGATTCCAGACTGTTCGGATATTCCGAGTGGCTTCGCGAAAC
This sequence comes from Planctomycetaceae bacterium, assembly GCA_028291565.1. Lineage (GTDB taxonomy): Bacteria > Planctomycetota > Planctomycetia > Planctomycetales > Planctomycetaceae > JAKFVC01. The sequence continues at coordinate 1,800 of JAQGHT010001150.1, forward strand.
TGGACAAGTTTTTGACCGACAACGACTACCAGACAGCGGACAATTTTACTGTGGTCTTTCCTCGGTATGCGTTCGAAGATCCTGCACAAGACCACACTGTGCGTCACGTCGCGGACCTGGTCTTTAACGAAACGATGAACCGCGGCTGGCTGTTCGATCGAGATGTCAATCCGCAATTGACGAATTGACCGGGAAGCATGCACGCCCCACTGATACAGCGCGTGATGTTCCACGCTGCGCAAATTGAGGCTTTTCACTCACTGCAGGAAGAAGTTACCTGCCCGCCATGTTCGATATGACGAACAGGAATCGCCGGCCTGTGTGATGTCTGAATTCTCCGCGGCGTGCCGTGTGAATCCTTCCCTCAAGCGTCATGATATTTCGGCGGGGATTCGCCGTTGGTGACGCATCACGAAACGCCGTGGTATCAAGCACCTTCCACTGCATCTCCAAGTAAAACGACATCGTTCCAATTTGTGAATCGTACGAAATTCTTCCGAATTCTTCGTCACAAAGCGGAATCGCACGGGCTTAGCCTCTTGTGGAATGAAATTGCAGAGGTCGATTTGAATCGCTTCTGCGTGGCATTCCGGTGTTCGGCTGCTTCGTGTTGTGTCTTCCCAAATGGAATTCCGCGTCATGTTTCTTTATTCCTGGCTCTCAGACTGGCGTCGGAAGACAATTGAGACAATCGGGTTAGGACAACGTGTTCGTCGTTCCAGGCGACATTCCCCGGTTCTTCATTCGAACCCGGAGCAACTGGAACAAAGAAACCTCCTGACCACGATTGACCTGGCGAATCTGGGAGCAGGTGGCATCACGATCTCGGGGGTCGACGCAGGTGATCGTAGCGGTGCGTCGGTGTCGAATGCGGGGGATGTTAATGGAGATGGCTTCGACGACTTTCTGATCGCCGCACCTCGAGCTTATGGAGCAGGGAATCTGCTGCCAGAAGCCGGCGAAACCTACCTGATCTTCGGCGGGCCATCCATGCCAGCGGCCCTCGATCCGGCGAATCTCGGAACGGCAGGCATCACCATTTTTGGGGCAGACCAGTTCGACATCAGTGGCCAGTCCATTTCCAGTGCCGGGGACGTGAATGGAGATGGTTTCAATGACATTTTGATTGGGGCACCGGGAGGTGACGGGATCAACAACACGTTACCGGGAGCGGGTGACAGTTACGTGGTCTTCGGAGGCAATTCATTGCCAGCCACAATCAACCTCGCGAATTTGGGGACGGCTGGCATCACGATTTATGGTATCCTCGAGAATGATGCCAGCGGTTATTCGGTGTCGTCGGCTGGAGATTTCAACGGGGACGGTTTCGACGACCTGCTCATTGGTGCGTTTGACAGACCAGGAACGGGAATCGGCCAATATCACGTCGGCGAAAGCTATGTCATCTTCGGGGGCGCATCGCTCCCCACAACAATCAGCTTGGCTAATCCCGGTTCAGTAGGGGTCAAGATTCAGGGCATCGACGCCTACGACAACTCAGGCCGGTCGGTTTCCAGCGCGGGGGACGTGAATGGTGATGGTTTCGATGATATCATCATTGGTGCTTATAATGGCGACGGAGCGGGCAATGCGGTTACGAATTCCGGCGAGAGTTATATCATCTTCGGCCGCGCCACACCGCTTCCGACAATCAACCTGGCGAATCTTGGCTCGTCCGGTGTCACGATCTTCGGCATCGACCCTTTGGACCGCAGTGGTTTTTCGGTCTCCGACGCAGGGGACGTGAACGGAGATGGATTTGATGATGTCCTGATCGGAGCTGAGTTAGGCGACGGGGCGGGAAATGCCCACAACACGTCCGGGGAAAGTTACCTGATTTTCGGCGGACCGTCGCTAC
>JAQGHT010001168.1 GCA_028291565.1 Planctomycetaceae bacterium
GAATTTCTTGACGTCTTCATTCTCTGATTTCTTGGAGGCCAGTTTCCCCAAAGCGACTTCTTCCTGGTTTCCCAATGCCACACATGAAGCGAAACAATGATCAGAGTTCTTCCACTGGCCCGTTTGACTCGCTGATTTGGAGGGAGCTGCCTGCCGGTCGTCCCCGTCCTTGTCATCCGGTTCATCCTTTTCTGCCTGCTGCTCCTTGTTTTTCCCCACGTTCTTCTCTGCTTCGTCTTCCGTCGCTTGCGCGGCGAACAGGGTCAGACAGCTTGCGATTGAAACGACTGCTGATGCGAACAAAACATTCCGTAACATTGAACCAACTCCATTTAAAAGAAACACAACCAGCGTCACGCTGGAACACTCCGAACACAAATCAACACGATCCTGAGCACGTATTTATTAAGAATTGGAAAAGACGCGGACAGATCCGCGGGAATTGCCCGAAGTTGCCAGGATTTGCATCCGCGTGTTATTGCTGAAATGCGTGTCAGATGATCATCAGGCGAACTGCAATTGGGGATTCAATCGCAGTCGCGATGGGTTGGTTGCGAGAATGCAATATCGATGCCAGCCATGGCAGACTTAGCCTCAGAACATCAAATCACAAATTTCTCTGAAGATTGTGTGCTCTTTTGCCAATCATTTGGATTTGCGATAACATTTCCCGCATCAATCTCCGGCTTTTTCTCAAAGTGGCTCTACATATGTTGAAATCCAGTGGCTTGCGTTCCGTCACGCTGGCCGATCAAAGTCCAGGATGTTGCAGGATTCAACATGTCGCTCCGGCAGCTGCAATTGGCACCCCATCAGCGTTATCACTGCGTCGGCGAATCCATTGCGGCGGTGGCCAGCCCCAGCAAGTTAGGACTTTGGCGTAGTGGGAAATTGAAAAATGCGAATTGCCTGAATTTTACGGCGATACAGTTTTGGGGACCGCTGTGGAATTGCTATGATTTGGGGGAGATTGCGATCATTGTCATGGCGTTACGCCGCTTTCGAGTTTTTGCTGCCTCGCGATTCGATCGGGGAACTCCATTTGATCCTATGACCTTGAAGGAACGATTGATGATGGATTTTGATTCCGTTTTGAGCGACGCTAATCAGCTTTCAACGTCAGAACGCATGCGTCTGATAAATGCATTGTGGGATACGGTACCAGAAGATGCGGAGCTGCCCCTATCTGCAGAATGGGAAGCGGAACTGGAACGCCGAGTCACTGCAATTGAGCAAGGGACGGCGACGACGACCAGCTGGGATGTTATTTGTGCTGCGGCACTCGGGCGAATTGGTCATGGCGATGACCATTGAATTCACTGAAGAAGCACACGCGGAATTTGACGACGCGTTTTCGTGGTATGCTGCCCGAAGTGAGCGAGCCGCCATTCGTTTTACAATCGAGATCAAATCCGCTTTCGAGAAGATTTTACATGATCCGGAACGATTTCCGCACACGTATGCTGGATGTCACCAATATTCGCTACGGAGATTTCCGTATCTCATTGTCTTTCACATCAAACCTGGCCGCATCGTCGTGGTTGCCATCGTGCATACTAAACGACGGCCGGGATATTGGCAACAACGGGTATGAGACGGAAATTTGCTGCGAGCTTCTGAATTCAACTCGGTGAAACGTGAAAGGTATTTACTTCGTACCGTAGCTGCTCTATTCCATTCCGCAAACCCAACGATCTGACGCAGTCCCAGAACATGTATCATTCCGCTGAAGTCTCACGAATATCGAGACACTCATCCCGAAACGTCAGCCATTTGGCGATCATTAATTGCTGTTTGATTGGGATAATTTGACTTTCGTTGGAAATCCCACGTGCCGAGTTACCACGACGCCCCTCGTAGTCGGGGAGGGATCCCTCAATTAGTATTGGATCAAGATCACGCTCCGACGTAATGGTGTACAAGAGCGTCAAGATCCAGGCCCTTTGGTGCACTGAGAGTGTCTTGTCAGACAATGCGTCCAGCAATGCGGGAACAGCCTTCCAATTCATAATCAGAATCTTGCCCGCGGGTGAGTCACGTGAAATGAACCCATAATCATCATTGTCATAGACACCGATTACGAACTTGACGATTCCGGATTTTGGCAATTCGGAAATGCTGGACGTGACTTGTGCACGGTCGGAATTGGTTAACACAATGATCCGCTTGTCAGATTGCCTCACAGTCAATTTGAAACTTTGAGATCGGAAACAAATCAGCTCTTCCAAGTCGTCAGTATTCTGGACTTTGGAGATATAATTCTTGGGATGATACAAGATGGTGACCGTATATTCACCTGGTTTGGAAATCTCGATGAGGTCATTCAGTTTCAGCGTCGTATTTAAAGCTTCGCCAAATTTGAGCCAACCGTCGGATCTCGAGCTTTCGAGGAAATTGAACATCGCTGCGCTATTATGTCGAGTCGGAAGCAGATCGCCTGCTGGAGTTTTGACTTCAACACGCCAATGGCTGATTGGGGCACTGCCATAGAAATGAGGCAACAGCCCCATCCACACGGGGGTTTTCTCGACGTCCGTGGACTCGAGTGTGATTGCCAGCGATGGCAATTCTCGGGTTGTTCCTGTGAGGCCCTCTGGGACCTTGACACTGACTAAAAGTGGGTCAGGCTGGCGTTGGATTCGGCGAAGTGTGGTCAGGAGCTCAAGGTTGTTGCTCAAATTGCGCACATTGACAAATTCCTGCGAGTATCCGTCATCGTCGGAATCGAGCTTTGCGAGGCGCTTTTGGGCTTCGACAAGTTTGGCCGCATCACGCTTCAACTTGTAAGTCAGATACTTTTCGGCCTTACGACCGAGTTTCGTCAATTTCTGCAAACCGGCCTCGAACTCATTCGAAGTCTCGTTGATATTGAACCCGGAGTTGAATCGGGAATTGCGTTTGGCCTCTTCGCGCTGAGCGTCTGAATCGAGACGTTTGACGCTTTCAAAAACGGATATTTCGTCGATCGGCTCTGGATCGGGTGGTGCGAAGCCAATTAAACCTAAAACAATCACTACCACGCCTGTCAGTTCGTGCATCGCGGTGACTCCATTGCGGACGAAATGCTTTAGATCTGACTTTGCATTTTCACGTTATCTAAGAACGCGGTCAACGACCGGATCGTTCGCCAGTCGTCGCCAAACGAAGATTTGGGAGCCGCCAAGCAGAAAAATCGCCGAACTCCGTCTGAGGAGTTGCACAAACTATTCTCGAAAGCTGCTCATTCAACTTCGTGATTATCCACAGATGACGCAGATTTCGCAGATGGATTTATTATCTACAGTGAGTTGAGATGATCACGTCCGCTGTCATTTGGCGACGTTGGCCGGTGCTGGTTCCGGATTAGAACGGCTGGTTTCTAGAAATGCGAACAGGTCGGCAATTTCCTGCTCGGTCAGATTCTTAAACAGACCTTCAGGCATGACCGAGAGTTTCGCCGGCAATTGGTCTTCGATCTTGTTCTTGGCAACGACCACTTTGCTCGCATCCGAGAGTAGCAGCACCAGTTGCTTTTCGTTGCCCGGATTCGGACTGGGAATGGGCATCCCGGTATAGATCAAGCCGTCCGAAGTCGAGACGGTTACTGCCTTGTACTGATCTGAAATCACTTGCGAAGGAAACAAGACGGACTCGACGATTTCTTTCTTCTGAAAACGTCGGCGGACTGTCGTCAAGTCCGGTCCAACCCCTTCGCCCTCTTTCAGGAACTGGTGACATTTGATGCAGGTCGCCTTGGTGAATGCCAGCTTACCACGACCCGCATCACCGGGCGGTCCTTTTTCTATGATGTCGAGTAACTGCTGCAACGTGAACTTGGATTTTTCCAGGTCGTCCGTTGCCAGTTCGGCCACGGGAGCGGTCGGGAATTTCTCGGCATACCAGGCCTGATATCCGGCCAGTGCCTGACTGACGTCGCCCTTCTCCGGATTAGTCCCCGTCCATTTTTTCAGCAGCTGGACGGCGAGTCCTCCGCCAGCCTGCCCCAGTTTCAAACCCGTGACGATGACGGCTCGGTAATCTTCCGCTTTGTCGGATTTGACAGTGGTCTTATTTAAGGCCTGCAGGCACTGCTGCTGCGTGGCATTATCGCCCGTCAATAGAGCTCGAACATAATAGGGTGCATTTTCTGGACTCGGCCTTGCGGCCAGAGTGCGCGCCAGCTGGTCGCGGCGATCGGGTTGCTGGTCGAACAATTTGCGCAGCGTGACCTGGGCCGCGGGACTTTGGCTTTTCGCGAGTGCGTCGATTGTCGCCGTGACGATTTCGGCCAACGCGGGATCTTGCTCTTGTTCAACAGCAGCCAGCAGTTTGCCGATTGCCTGATCAAAATCTTGAATCTGTTCTGGCTGGCTAATAGTCAGCAATAACCGGGTGGCATGTGGCCGCCGCTTCCAATCGGCCAGCAATTCCGCTCTGTCTTCGGAAGTGACATGTTCCAATGCGGCGCCCACGATGTTTCGCAAATACCCTTGCAGACTGTGCCCGCCTTCCATGCTCC
>JAQGHT010001176.1 GCA_028291565.1 Planctomycetaceae bacterium
AGGCCAGACCGCCACTCATGCCGGCTGCGAAGTTGCGTCCCGTCGAACCGATGATGACCACATTTCCGCGAGTCATGTACTCGCAACCATGATCACCAACGCCTTCGACCACGGTGTCCACTCCGGAATTCCGCACGCAGAAGCGTTCGCCCGCCACGCCGCGGATGAAGACTTCACCGGCAGTCGCGCCGTAACAGGCGACGTTCCCGATGATGATATTGTCTTCGGCGACGTACGATGCGTTCTTCCAGGGACGGACACTCAGATTTCCACCCGACAGTCCCTTGCCAAAATAGTCGTTCGCTTCGCCTTCCACTTCAAATGTGATTCCCTTGGGGAGGAATGCGCCAAAGCTTTGACCACAAGACCCCTTGAACCGCACTTTAATGGTGTTTTCCGGCAATCCGGCACCGCCGTGCAGTTTTGAAAGGCGCGAACCCAGCATCGTACCGACCGTCCGGTTGACGTTTCGGATGGGCAGATCCAGTTCGATTTTCGTACCGTCTTCCAGCGCTGCCTGGCACAGTTCAATCAACTTGTTGTCCAGAGCGTCCTGCAACCCGTGATCTTGCTCCTTGGTGCAGTGGATATCCACTCCGGCCGGCACTTCTGGCTTATAGAGCAGACCCGACAAGTCCAGACCGCTGGCCTTCCAGTGCGTGATGGCCTTGCGGGCATCCAGCATGTCCGAACGTCCAACCATTTCGGCAACGGTACGGACTCCGAGTTTGGCCATGACCTGTCGCAGTTCTTGAGCCACGAAGGTGAAGTAGTTGACGACATATTCCGGTTTCCCGGTGAATCGCTCTCGCAAACGAGGATCTTGCGTGGCGATCCCCACGGGACAGGTATTGAGGTGACAAACCCGCATCATAATACAGCCGGCCGCCACCAGCGCCGCCGTCGCGATGCCAAATTCCTCCGCACCCAACAACGCGGCAATCGCCACATCGCGGCCGGTCTTGATCTGGCCATCGGTCTGCACCACGATCCGGTCCCGCAAATTGTGCAAGACCAGGGTCTGATGTGTCTCGGCCAGCCCTAGTTCCCAGGGAATACCGGCATGCTTGAGCGACGTGAGCGGACTCGCACCGGTGCCACCTTCGTAACCAGAGATCAAGACGACGTCAGCATGGGCTTTCGACACACCTGCCGCGACCGTTCCGACTCCGGCTTCCGCCACGAGTTTGACGCTGACCCGAGCTTCGGGATTCGAATTCTTCAGATCATGAATCAACTGGGCCAAGTCTTCGATGGAATAGATATCATGATGCGGCGGCGGCGAAATCAGTCCCACGCCCGGCGTCGCATTCCGAATCTTCCCAATATATTCGTCAACCTTGTGGCCGGGCAGCTGTCCACCTTCGCCGGGCTTGGCGCCCTGGGCCATCTTAATCTGCAGTTCACGGGCATTCACGAGGTACTCGCTGGTGACCCCGAAACGGCCAGATGCCACTTGCTTGATGGCGCTGTTGCGGGAATCGCCGTTCGGATCGCGAACGTAGCGGACCGAATCTTCTCCGCCTTCGCCCGTGTTACTACGTCCACCCATCCGATTCATCGCGATAGCGAGAGTTTCGTGGGCCTCGCGAGAGATCGATCCCAGTGACATCGCTCCGGTGGCGAAACGGGCCAAAATCTTTTCGACCGGCTCAACGTCTTCCAGGGGAATGGGATTCGCGGCCCACTTGAAGTCCACCAGGCCACGCAGGGACTGAATGGTTTCTTCGTGCTTGTTGGCCTGGGCGGCGAATTGATCGTACATCCGCTGACTGTTCGTCCGCGCCGCGTGCTGCAGCTTGGCCACGACTTCTGGATTGATGGCGTGGAATTCACCTCGGCGACGCCACTGGTACTGCCCACCCGGTTCAAGGTCCAGATCTTCCGGCACATGCACGTGAGGATAACCACGCAGATGCCGCTGATGGACTTCTTCCGCGATGACATCCAGACCAATGCCACCCAATGGGGATGGAGTATAAGTGAAGTAATCCTTGATCAGTTCCTGACTCAATCCGATGGCCTGGAAGATCTGGGCTCCATGGTAGCTTTGAAGCGTCGAGATGCCCATCTTCGAGAGCACCTTCAGGACACCCTTGGTGATGCTCTTGATGAAGTTCTTTTCCGCATATTCCGTTGACAGATTTCCCTTGGGGCCTTTTAACATCCCCTGGCGACTCATGTCTTCCAGAGTCTCAAAGGCCAGATAAGGATTCACCGCACTGCAGCCATAACCATGCAAACAGCAGAAGTGGTGAACTTCTCGGGGTTCGGCCGATTCGAGAATGATTCCACATTGAGTTCGCGTCTTTTCGCGAATCAAATGGTGATGCACGGCTGAAACGGCCAGCAACGCGGGAATTGGCGCCAACTTTTCGCTGACACCACGGTCGGACAGGATGATCGCGGGAATACCGGCCGCGACCGCATTATGCGCTTCTTCGCAAATTCGTTCCAAAGCCGTCTTCAGAGCGGCTCCGTCCCCGGCGACCTCGTAGAGAATCGAAATCGTCTGTGACTTCAACTTTCCGGTGTTCAGGGCGCGGATTTTGGCCATGTCCTTGTTCGTCAGGATCGGCTGATCCAGGAACAACTGATGACAGTGCTCGGGCGTCTCTTCGAATAAATCGCATTCAGCGCCCACCGAAATCGCGGCGGACGTGACGATTTCTTCCCGGATGCCGTCGAGGGGCGGGTTCGTCACCTGGGCGAAGAGTTGCTTGAAGTAGGTATACAACAACTGGGGCTTGTTCGACAATACCGCCAGCGGCGTGTCGTTCCCCATCGACCCCAATGCTTCAACGCCTGTCAGGGCCATCGGGGCCATGATGATCCGCAAATCTTCCAGCGTGTAGCCGAAGACCTGCTGGCGGGTCAGCAATGTTAGCGGATCGGAGGGAATGCCGTCAGCGTCGGGAAGATCTTCCAACCGGACGACCTGCTCCTTGATCCATTGCTGCCACGGTTGACGGGTCGCAAATCCGCGCTTGATCTCGGCGTCTTCAATGATGCGGCCCTGAGCAGTGTCCACCAGGAACATGCGACCAGGCTGCAACCGGCCCTTTTGCTTGACATTGGTCGGATCGATCGGCAGCACACCCGCTTCCGAGCTCATGATGATGAAATCATCATTTGTCACGGTAAATCGAGAGGGACGCAATCCATTTCGATCGAGCACGGCTCCAATCACCGTTCCGTCGGTGAACGTCATCGACGCCGGACCATCCCAGGGTTCCATCAGACACGAGTGATATTCATAAAATGCCTTTTCGTCATCGGGCATTGTCTCGTGGCCATCCCAGGCGGCGGGAATCATCATCAACACGGCATGCGGCAAGGAACGGCCTGTTTGATGTAGCAGTTCCAGAGCGCAATCAAAGGCCGCCGAATCGCTGAGTCCTTCGGGAATCACGGGGATGATCTTCTGGATATCTGCCCCGAACAAGGGCGACTGAAACAACCGTTCACGGGCGCGCATCCAGTTTTGATTGCCGCGGACGGTATTAATTTCTCCATTATGGGCCACATAACGGAACGGATGCGCCAGTTCCCAGCTGGGGAACGTATTGGTACTGAATCGCTGATGCACCATCGCAATGGCACTCTGAAAATCAGGATCATCCAAATCTGTAAAGTACTTGCGAATTTGATTCGGCAGCAACAGGCCTTTGTAAATCAACGTGTCTTGCGAAAGACTCGGGACATAAAATGCCTTTTTCTGCGACAGACTGGTCTCGGCGATCGTCCGCTCGGTCAACTTGCGAATGACGTACAACTTCACGCCGAACTTCTCGGCAGTCGTCGCGTCACCACGCCCGATAAAGATCTGCCGGATAAAAGGTTCGCCCTTGCGAGCGGTTTCACCAATCACGGAACTGTCGCGCTTCAGATCGCGCCAGCCCAGGAACTTCTGTCCTTCACCAACCACGATCTGTTCGAAGATCTTCTCGCACTCGGCGCGTTGCGCCGCATCGGTCGGCAAAAAGACCAGACCGCAAGCGTAGTCCCCGACTGCCGGCAATTTGATTCCCAATTCCTGACACTTCTTTTGCAGGAACTTGTCAGGCATCTGAACAACAATACCAGCACCGTCGCCAGTTTCCGCATCACAGCCGCATGCGCCACGATGCGTCAGATTCACCAGGATCTGCAGCGCATCGGTCACAACTTTGTGCGATTTCACGCCTTTAATGTGGCAAATGAAACCCAGACCACAAGCGTCGTGCTCATATTCAGGGCGATACAGGCCCTGCGCGGCCGGCGGTTCGGAGCGATAGTGACCGTTAATGGACATGCTCAATTCTCTCAACTAAATTGAAAAACGTCAGCGACAGCAGAAACCAGTTATCAAAACGAAGTGTTTTGACGTACACGAGTAGCCGATAGCGCCGACTACTGTGTCAGACTTGTTTCGCGGACCGTTTCAGTCCCGCGCCGGCGGCATTCGCCGCATCAGCATCGGAAACCCCAATGCTTGACAGGACAGGCTCGGAGACATTCTCGAGGGCTCCGTCCCGACCAATTCCGCTTCCTGAAATACGACTTGCGGGAGCCGGAACCACGGTGGATGACTGAGCCGTGGTTGACGGTGCCATGGATGACAGTCCCCCTGTGGAGGCCGTCAATGCGTGGGGCACCGTGGATTTTTCCGTCAGGAGCTCGATAAATTTTTGCACTGAAGTGGGCGTCGCGCGTTGCCGACGGTGGATGATTCCCAACGGCCGCGCCCAATTCACATTCGAAAACGGGATCGAAACCAGAAGTCCGGCGTCGACTTCACTGCGGACGGTGGGCGCGGGAAGAATGGCAATGCCACTACCCGCCCCCACGCCTTCCTTGATCGCTCCGATATTGTCGAATTGCCGCACCACATTGACCGCCACATGCTGCTCACGCAGCCACTTGTCTATCCGTTTCCGAATCGTTAATTCACTTGTAAATGCAATAAAGGCCTCGTCGTTCAAGGCCTGAACCGGCACACTCTGCCGGCCCGCCAGATGATGTCTGGGATGAACCACCAGAACCAAAGGCTGTTCCTGCCATTGCGTCACAACCAGGTCCCGCTTTTCTTCGGGAAAAGACAGCAACCCAATATGCGCGGAGCCATTGAGTACCAGATTCACAACCTGCTCAGGGTGCTCGTAACGAATGTCGACCTTGGCGTCGGGATATCGCTCGTGGAACTCCTTCAGGCATTCCTCCATCTTCAACAGGCCGACGGAATAAATCGCGACGACTTGCACGTGCCCGACGACCCGGTCCCCATAATGAGACACCGAATTGACCAGCACGCGATAATCTTCGACCAACTTTCGCGCACCATCAAAAAACAAATCTCCGGCCGCAGTCAGCCCCAAAGGCCGTTTCCGGTCGAACAGTTCCACACCCAGTTGTTTTTCGATGGCTTGAATCTTAAGCGTGATGGTGGGCTGAGCCAAATCGTGGATCGCCGCCGCCTTGGAAAAGCTGCCTTGAACAGCAACGTCAATGAAAATTTCCAAGTCGTCGAGATTCATGATACCCATCATGGCGTGGAGTCGCTGTCCCGCCAACAAGCCTCAATGACTAAAACTCTCACACGCCCCGACTATTGAAATTGACAATAGTCTGCGTGTCAGCTATTACAAAAATCGATCCTACGGCGGGTATCGCCCAGCGTCAAGCACTGTCTCCACGTTTTTTTCACTTTTTTCGGAAGTGACAGCCAAAAAAACAGTCGCAAAAGCAGCCTCAGATGCGATCGTTGTTTCTCAGTCGGGCCTTTTCAGTTCGAAGATGTCGGTCGTGCGTGCCGTACGCCGATCGATGCGGCCACGCTCATCCATTAGAGAGCCGTCGACAAGAATCAGCTCGATTTCCCCAATCACCATATAATCCAACCGCCCAACCCTCAAACAGGAAATCACGCGGAGGACCATCATGCAACGTCGACACTTTATTCAGACAGGATTTCTCGCGACAGTCGCCGCTTGCATCGGCCGGGACACTTCGTTGAGCGAGAATGGAGCCGAATCCACTCTTCTTGCCGGCTTAGTGCCTCCGACAGTGCCGACCGTCCCGCTCCAAAAGCGGATTTGCCTGTTTACCGATAATCTGGATGATTATGGATACAGCTACGAAGACGTCGCAAAGATGATTGGTTCATTGAAGATTGCCGGGCCAGATCTGACTGTTCGGCCTGGAGGCCTCGTGCCGCCAGACCGTGTGGTCACAGAACTTCCCAAAGCGGCGGCGGCGTTCCGCGATCAGGGACTTTCGATTCCGATGATCAGCACGAATCTGACGTCCGTCGATGATCCGACTGCACGACCCATCTTGTCGACCATGAACAAGCTGGGGATCGGTTATTACAAGTTAGGCTACTATCACTATCATGACCTCGCCAAATGGGAAGCGGAATTGGCGGCACAGCGAAAGCATCTGGCCGGCCTGACCGAACTGAGTCGATCAATGAAGATTCAGGCCGGCTTCCACAATCATTCAGGAGCAGGAATTGGCGGCGCATTGTGGGATGCCTGGGAATTCCTCAGCCCGCTGGATCCGGCCGCTGTCGGCTTCTACTTCGATCCGGCCCATGCATCGATCGAAGGGGCCAAACATGCGTGGAAGCTGAACCTGCAGCGAATTTCACCGCGTCTGACTATGATCGCTCTCAAAGACTATGTCTGGGAAAAGACCTCGGGCGGCGGCTGGCAAACCCGGTGGTGTCCGCTGGGCACGGGAATGGTGGATTGGAAGGAGTTTTTCAGATTGCTGTCGCAATTTCCTTTTCCCGGACCGATTTCCATTCATATCGAATATGAAACGGGAGGCTCAACTCGGCCGGAGCGAATCGATAACAGCCTGGCGGCCGCTCAACGCGATATCGCATTTGTGCTTCAACATTTGGGGATGGCCTGAGCACCGCACTGCGTCCAGGAGCCGCGCTTGCAGACTGAAATCGGGACCAGTCGTTCGTGACCGATCCGGACCTGACCTTCGACATCGGTGAGCGGGAATTCTCCCCGTTCTCGTTTCAGAAGGACAATGTCCGCCTGACGGTCGGCATGCAACAACCCCAACCGGTCCTGCAGCCGCATCGCTTCAGCTGGGACCGAAGTCGTCGCACGGATGACTTGCTCCAGCGGCATCCCCAAATACAGGAATTTGCTCATTGTGGTGGGGAGATCAAAGACCGGACCATGAAGATTGTATTGATGTATGTCGGTGCTAATTGTGTCCGGCCAGAAGCCAAACTTCTGGCAGGCCGGCTCGGCAACCCGCCAGGCGAATGCGCCGACGCCATGCCCCACATCAAACAGAACGCCCCGCGCTCGAGCCTCTTGCAGAGCCTCCAGCGGAGCACCATGCTGATCAAATCCATGATCCGAGTTGGGATTGTACAGATGCGTGTAGACGTCTCCGGCGCGTAGCGTCTGGAAGACCTTCGTATTCGGAATTTTCGACGCGGCATGGTGAATCATGCACGGTAGCCCGAGTTGATCAGAGGACTCAAACACTCCATGAAAGCCAGCCCACTCGTTCTCTTCCTGATAATTTGCCAGTCCCGACGTCAGACGTACTTTCATTCCCACGATCCGCTTCGGGAAGCGTTTGACACAGGCGACAGCAGACGGAACATCCGCGTGCCGCCCGTCATTCAAGTCGCCCATATAGGGTGGAAACTTAGGATGTCCTTGTAACGCTCCCAGCATCGAGATATTCAGCAGCGCGAAGATATCCTCTTCTGCTTCCGAAATAATAAAACGTTCGAAATTCGGATAGCTGAGCGATCCGGCGGTTCCGGTATCCAGCATCGACGTGACGCCGGTTCGCAATCCGGCATCGACAGGATCGACCGAGTACAAGCCCATGCCGGTAAAGACGTGCGTGTGCAGGTCAATCAATCCCGGTGCAACAATCAGCCCGTCAGCCTCGATCAATTGTTCGCCTTCGGCCTTCAAGTTCGGGCCGATTTCCCGAATCACTCCGTCCGCAATCCGGACGTCTACGCGCTGCGGAGCCGCCCCCGAGCCGTCGTGGACTTCACCGTTCTGAATCAGGTATGAGAGCGTCAAGGAATAGGTCTCCAGAGAAAACTTAAACACGGAGCTCGCAGAGGACATAGAGAGTTTCAAGCGAGTTTTCTCTGTGTGTCCTGCGTGCCTCTGTGTCACAAACAATTCGCTTCTTTGCGGGCCGCAAAGAATTCTTCGAATCGATGTGATCACCTCTTTGGTTAAATTGTTTTTCGGATGAGGATTGCATCACGATGTGAGGCGTTGGTGCTGATGCAACACGCTTCACCGATCAAAACTGAATCGTGAAAAAAGAGGATTTTTGACAGAAAAATGGGACGACAGAAAAATGAGTTACGTTGAAGTTGTTGCTTCTTCGCATTTTTCTGTCGTCCCATTTTTCTGTCATTGAATACTTGACTTGGTTTAACCGAACTTCACAAGGATGTTGGGGGTTGCGCGCTTCAAATCTCAAATTTTGTTCGATCATTTTGCTCGGTGATATGACCAAAGTCGAGCTCAGCCACATCTCTAAATTTGCCAGGCAAATGCAGTGAATGGCTGAACGAGGCACCGCGCCGTTCACAAGCCAAGCAGTAGTGCAGGGACCGTGGACCCACCGGGGGGAGCCGAGTGGCGGATGTCCATGCTCCTGGGGATTCATTGGACTGCCTGGCGTATCGCGGCTACGACATACTCGGCATCACCGGGTAGCAGGCATGTTGAGTACAAGTAAGCCCGGTCCGGCGACACTTCGTCTTCGGCCAAAATGATTTTGCGTGGCAGAGAACGAAGTGCCAGGATGAGATCTCGGACTCGGTGACCTTCCGGGGGCGAACCCGATTCGATCTTCAACAAGGGATAAGGCTGACCGTTGGCGGCCCGATCGAGCTGCGTGACTTTCAATCCGGTAAGGTCGCGAATGCCGGCATAAATGTCATCGATCTGCTTTTTCCAGGCGGCATACTCCCCGGCATGATGGCGCTGCGAATACCGCTCCAGAGCCGTCATCAGCCCGATCATGGACTCTTTGCTGACCTTCATCGAACGCCCGATTCCATGTCGTGGCGAGCGTGAAATCCAGCCGTTCGTCACCCAATGCTGCAATGACCAGGTTCCAGCGCGGACATCCATGTCGACCATCTGAACCCACGCGCTGCGGATCAGATCGGTCCGCCCACATAATATCCCGGAAGCTTGCGGGCCCCCGAGATGCTTGCCGCCGCTGTAGGCGATCAAATCCGCACCTCGGCGACTGAGCGCCGTCAGATTCTCGACCGGTGGCATTGAGAATGCGCCATCCACGATCACGGGCAGTCCGTTGCGGTGAGCCAGATCGATGATCGCATCTAGACTCGGTTGTTCTTCGACTCCATACCACACGAATCCGATGGCCGCTGTTTGCGGCGTAATCGATCGTTCGATCTGGGAAAGAGCGTCCGGTGCTCGATAGTCAATCGAAATCAGCCTGGCGCCCGAGAGTCGAATGGCATGATCATAGTCGAACGGACCAGCGGCCGGATAAATGATCTCACTCCGTGGACAACTGGAAACATCCGGCAGCCGGTCCATGATGTCGGGATTGTTGCCAGCCAGACAGGCCGCGGCCGCCAGGGTCAGAGCGGCCCCTGCCCCGCAGGTGATGATTCCAGTTTCCGCAGTCGTGCAGCGCTGAATCAACTTACTCGCGGCGGCCAATAGGTCATCGAGCTCCACGTATTGCGCGCTGGCGGCCGCCATCGCCGCGATGACATCAGGATGAGGGCAACTGCCCGTCACGCGGGTGGCATATCCGACGGCATTGACGATCGGTTGAATTCCAAAATGGCGATAGATATCAGACTGCATGAGGACGCCTTCGAGAAAAAGCCCGGGCCGGATTGGTGACCAGAATGTGCTGGATCTGTTCTTCGGTGATCCCTCGTTCGCGCAGCATCGGAATGAAGACTTCGAGCAAATAGCCGTAACCTTTTCCGCCGACGTATTTCAAGTGTTTCAGCGTGCAAATATCCTCGGACAACAGGACTTGGTCAATGAAGCCTTCTTTCACCAGGGCCGCGACATTGTCGGCCCGGACGTATTCCGGCTGATAATCGAGATAGCCGATATTATCAACTTCGACATAGACGCCTTTCGCGGCGATTGGCAGCAGGTGACGTACGCCGATGCGGTCTCCGAGGTGACCGATGATGACTCGTTTCAGATCTGCGCCGAATTCCTCAAGCATGGCGATCTGTTCCATCGCCAGAGATCCCCAGCGCGTCGTGTGCGTGGTAATGACGACGCCTGTTCGAGCCTGAGCCAGAGCCGAGGCTCGAAAGACGCGTTCTTCAGCCGGTTTGATAAAATGCCGGCCGGTCCCGATTTCACCAATGAATCCGGCTCGGATTCCCGTGTCGCCAACGCCGACTTCGATTTCCCGGACCAGGACCGCGGCCAGTTCCCGGCTGGTGAATTCCTCGACGATCTTGGGATAGCCGAACTCACGATACCAGCCGCACCCCATCAGGACATTCATTCCAACTCGCTGAGACAGTCGAGCCAGAGCCGGGGGATTGCGTCCAATTTCGTCCAACGTCACATCGCAAATCGTCTTTCCGCCACGGCTGATGAATTCCTGGACTTCCTGAGCGATCAGATCTTCGTCGTCAATGACGTATTCATAGCCAGCATAGTGATCCATCGCATCGAGGAATAGATGTTCGTGGGTATAAGTCAGTCCCATGTCTTCGGGCCGAATCGTACCGAGCACAGTAATGACTTCACGCGACTGGGGTTCGCTATTCATGGAGGCTCTCTTTCTTGGCGGTTCCATCTGGAGAGAAATTCGAGCGGGTGGGCGTGGGGGTGGATTATAGCCAGCTCCGCGAGTAAAGCGCGACCGACAGTCGAGAGACGAGAATTCGACGTGGTCGAAGTCTGGTCTCTCGATTCATTGCGGAATAGGAGCCTTGATGTTGCTAAAATCAGGAGGTGCTGACTCGAGCCAACCTTGTATGACATCTCGCGTAGCCAAGGTTGCCAGACCTTGGGAGGATCGAGAACGAGGTCCAAATCGGCCCAATCTCTGGCAAGATTGGCTACCAAGATTGCGCTTTATTCAAGAATAATCGAATCCCCGTATGGCTCGCACCTACCGTTATAAAGCCATGCAGTTGGCTCAACTCCGCGGCTTTTGTATTGCGGCACGGGAACGCAATTTTACAGTGGCAGCCCGCCAGCTGGGACTGTCGGCCTCGACAGTCTGGGAGCAGCTCCGAGCGTTAGAACGCATGCTGGGATGCACTTTGCTGCGTCGCGAAGGACGTGCGATCGCCCTGACGCCGGAAGGTCAGGTGCTGCTCGACATTGTGCAGCCGCATGTCGAAGCGATCGACTCACTGAAGCGGCTGTTCGATGCTGGACGAGCCCAACTCGCACCACAATTGGTCATTGCCTCGTCGCAATACCTCTTGCGGTTCCATCTGCCTCGACCGATTCAAGAATTCACATCGGCCTTTCCGAAGGTCCATTTGAATATCCAGCTGCCGACGTCACAGCAGTTGGTATCAGTGGTTGAACAGCGAGTTGCAGATATTGCCATTTGCGCGTTCGAACCGGAGGTTCCGCGTAGTGACGTGTTGCAGTACGAACCGATTCTGGAACTGCCCCTGCAAATGCTGGTTTCGAAAAAGCATCCGCTGGCTCGGAAGAAAAGCGTCGGGCTTGCGGAACTGCTGGAGCATCCCGTGATTCTGCCGGCCGTGGGAACAATCACTCGGCGGCTGATCGATCGACTGCTGGTGCGGCATAACCTGACGGGACGATTACAGGTCATCATGGAGACCCCCATGTTCGATACCACGCAACAGTATGTGGAATTGGGGATTGGTGTGGGGCTGAT
>JAQGHT010001188.1 GCA_028291565.1 Planctomycetaceae bacterium
CTGTAGGCGATGTCTCTCCGAGACTCGCAGTCGAAGAGGTTTGCCGTTCAGGCAAACTCTTCGACCTACCAGTTATTTGGCAGGTTCTAAGAGGGGGCAGATTTCAACATTTAGATTCTTAGACCTTTGGTTCCATCCGACTCACGCCGGGCGCTCGCTAACCTGAGACAGCGACTTCGAGATCCGGGCCAGCGATTTGTCTCGTCCCAATAACACGAGACAGTCATAAACACCCGGTCCGACGGGACAACCGGTGGTGCTCAGCCGCAGAGCGTGAATCATGTCCCCCTGCGGAATGCCTTTTTCCTCGGCAAATACATGCAATGCCGCTTCCAGGGATTGCAGAGTGAACGGCTCGACCGACTCTAATCTCTGGCGGAATTCCCCGAGCAGGGCTGGCATTCCCTCTTTGAGGACCCGCTTCTGGAACATCTTTTCGTCAACGGGATAATCTTCCTGAAAGAAGAAGGCCGCGTCCAAAATGTCGGCGAACAGTTTCAGTCGGTCGCCCAGCCCCACGATCACACGGGAAACATATTCTCGAGTCTCCGCTGAAACTGGCTCGCTAATCAATTTGGCTGCCGTCAGGAAGGGCAGGCAGCCTGCAACTTTCTGCTCGAGTGGCAGTTCCTTCATCCAGTGACTCTGGAAGCTGAACAGTTTGTCGGGATCAAAACCTGCCGGAGCCTTGACCACTCGCTCCAGGGTAAAGTTCTGGACCATGTCGCTCAACGACATGATTTCCGTTTTCTCATCCAGAGACCAGCCTAATCGTCCCAAGCCGTTCAACACGCCAGCCGGCAGGTAACCGATTTTTTCGTAGTATTCGACGGCCACGGGGCTACGCTCAGGTGTGAACGGCAAATTGATCTTGAGAAAGACCTCATCGCCTCTCTCGAACAGTCTTTTGAACTGGGGATTCTTCCTATACTCTCCCAGCTTCCGTTTACTCAATTTTTCTTTCGATCCCGGCGCGGCGACATATGGCACATGTGCGAACTGCGGCATCTCGTTGCCCAGTGCCTGGTGCAACAGGACTTGAATCGGCGTATTCGAAAGATGCTCTTCGGCTCGAATCACATGCGAGATCTTGAGTTGCGCATCGTCCACGACGGTGGCAAAATTGTAGAGCGGCCCGCCGTTCGCTCGGACAATCACTGGATCCGGCAGCAACGACGTGTCCCATTCCACGTGTCCCCGAATGATGTCGTCCAATGCCAAGGTCTGACCACGCGGGACCAGAAACCGCAAGGACCAGGAACGACCCTCGGCGTCGTACTGTGCCTTCTGAGCGTCGCTCAGGTCCAAAGAACGCCGGACATTGAGGTAGGGCGTTTTTGCTTTTTCCGCGACTTCACGATCCGCTTTGATTTCCTCTGGAGTCGAATAATCCTGATAGGCGTGGCCCGACGCGATCAGTTTCTCAGCCGCGGCCCGGTACAAGTCGCCGCGTTGAGACTGATAATACGGGCCATAATCTCCCCCCACTTCCGGACCTTCATCCCAATCGAGTCCCAGCCAACGGAACGCCTGTAAAATCGGGCCGAGAGCCTCCGCCATATTGCGCGCTTCATCGGTGTCGTCAATGCGTAGTATGAACTTTCCGCCCATGTGGCGGGCAAATAACCAGGCAAAGAAGGCGGTCCGCATGCCTCCAATATGCATGTAGCCGGTAGGACTGGGAGCGAAACGCGTACGAACGGTCATGACGTTGAGTCTCTAAAAGATCGGAGTAAGGCTGTCCGAGTGGTTCGAGGTGGAATTCCGGAACGAACGAGAATGCCGAAGACAGGCCACTTTTCAGACAGGTCGGATCATAGGGTGGTTCAATCAAACCGGTCAAGCCGTTGGAGTGCCGGCTTAAGGTGGACCAACCAGGATGTGGCGGACCCAAATGCTTTAAGTCACGAATCGCACCCCATAAGTCTGTGCGTCTCATCTGTCCCATCTCGGTAACCCCATCTGCACAAATCTCCGATCAGGGCAATCTCGCGAGCTGCAGAAGCAGAACCCCGGCCCCGAAAAAAATTCTCCATCACGGACTTCGATCATTGCGAGTTCGCAGTCAGTTCTCGAAACTGGTGACTCAAGGTAAATTCACGGTTTGCAGATTTCAAGGAGTTTTCTCGACATGGACATTGACCCGATGCAGTTGATTTTTCGCTGGCTCCACGTTTTAACGGCGATCGTTATGGCGGGCGGCACTTTCTTCATGTTCTTCGTATTGCATCCAGCAGCCAGCGCACTGTCTGACGACGAACGTTCCAGACTTCGGGCGGGAGTCATAAAGCGTTGGAAAATGGTCGTCCATCTGGGCGTTCTGCTGCTCCTGGTTACGGGCCTGTATAACTACATCGTGGTCCTGGCGCCACAACACAAAAAGGATGGTCTGTATCATGGTCTGATGGGGCTGAAGATGTTGCTGGCCCTCGGTGTCTTTTTCATCGCCGAAGCCATGGCCGGAAGATCCAAACTGGCGGAGAAAATGCGACAGCAGACGCCCAGGTTTCTGGGGATCGCGCTTTCAATGGTGCTGGTGATCGTGTTGATTTCGGGATTCCTGAAAACACGTGGCCCGATCAGCAAACCGGCGGTCGGTAATGAGATCGTTGTTCCCAGTTCCGTCGTTCCGGTGAAAGCTGCCGCAGCTGACAAAACGGAATTCGATGTGATCCTGACCAGTGTCACCGACGGGAAGAAGATCTCGGTCATCAAAGTCGTCAAGGACGCCACCGGCTTGGGCTTGAAGGATTCCAAGGACATGGTCGAGGGCGCACCCAAGACCGTCAAGACTGCGATTTCCGAAGCCGACGCCAAGAAATTGAAGGCTGACATCGAAGCTGCAGGAGGCCAGGCCGAGATCAAGTAGTCAGCACCGGGCGGCAATTGTTGATCGTGAATTCGCATCACAATCTCAACAAGTTGTTTGAGGCTCAGGGACTCGGCTGTCTGACAGGATGTCTCGATGGGTCAATCAGAGCGACCCTGCATCGCCAATTTCGAATCGTCAGCGGCTACAACCCTGAATCTTCATCGAGCCGGGCGGACCCCACGGGGATCGCCCGGCTCGTTTCATTATTCTGACTTGTTTACGACGCGTCAGACTCGAGTAATGGCCTGTCTCTACTGCACGCTTAGCTGAGTAGGAATTCGATTCCCAACAAACCTCAGCGTCAATTGTCGTCCAACAGGAAGCTTTCTTGGGGGCCTGGTTCAAAAACCTGGTTGTAAAGAGACGCCGATCGTCTGATGTCTCTGATCTGCTGGCGATGCCATAACGCCTGTTGCTTTCGTGAGTTATTTACAAAAACTGGAGTCTTACTGGCTTGGCGATTTGCCACTCAACTTCGAATCAGGACTATTCCGGGGATTTGGCTGTAAGAAAGCTTTCGCCGAACAGTATCAGTGATAGCGAAAGGCGGGTGTTGCCGCGATACAGAGCGTGATTCAGAGTCGTCTGAAAGGGAGTGCGAAGGGATTGGTTGGTGTTGCATTTTGCTGCGGTTGTTTGTTTTCACAACACTTTGGCAAGTATGGCGCTGCAATTGGCGACAGTAGGTGGAGGCTGAGCTCTTTTGGCACGCCAGCGTGCGAATCGTTGCACAATGGTGTTCGGCAGGCGACCAAAACGAATCCCCCAAAGTGTCCAGATCGGGGTCCGCCAAACTGACAGCAGGAAATTCGCAGTCCGACAAAAGCCTGCCAAACAGGCAAGAAGTTAGCCAGAAGTGGTAATTCGGCTTCCAATTGGACAACAGAGTGTCGTCACAATGATTGCATTTTTTCGGTGATCCAATCGGGGCCCGATTGCGTTAGCAGAAAAGTCAGTTTAGGAAAAACTGCGACACAAAACCTGATCAGAAATCAAAAACCATTACTAAACCTACAATGAAGGCAGAGATTGTATCACATTGACTGTAAATGGCCGCAGGATTTTAAGGAGAATCAGTCCGATGATTAAAATCTCAAGAGCACA
>JAQGHT010001234.1 GCA_028291565.1 Planctomycetaceae bacterium
GCTCAGGAGTCGGATCCTCAGCTCGAATCGATTGGCCTGACAGCCCCAGAACACCAACACCAACCAAACAAATCGTGATCAACCAACAACGTCCCATCACGTTCCTCATTTATACTGTTCGCGTCCGCAAATGAATCTTTTTCAATATTGATCCCCGCGATCAAACGTCTTCTCATTCTTAACCGTTCGCGGTATTGAACCGAGTGTTCAACATATGGACGAACCTTATTGTGACTGCTGCAATGCGATAGGGGAACCTCAAAGCGAAAGAAAATCGGCTGCGAGTCGGGGGGCCCGGTCGTGACGTTTCCAAAACGCTCATTTTGATGGCGCGGAGAATTGTGTCGCGATAACCGCATGGAGTGTCGTGGTACGCGTTTGTGCGATATACTCTGCCAATCTGTGAAAGTCTCAATCGTGATTCGCTGGAGCGATCCGCCTTGCTCAATTCACTTTCCAAGCCGTCGAACGGATTAAGTTACGCTGTCCGAGCTGTTGAATTGACGAAATCCTACGGAACGCCGGCAGCGCCTGTAGCGGCGTTGCGGGGCGTGACGTTTGAGGTCCAACGCGGAGAACGTGTGGCGTTACTGGGAAAATCGGGATCTGGAAAGTCGACCGTGCTGAACCTGCTGGGCGGATTAGACCGCCCGACTTCGGGCAGTCTGAACGTCGCAGGAAATGATCTGGCTCATTTGTCAGGAAAGCATCTGGCTCGATTCCGGTCGACGACGGTCGGCATGATCTTTCAGTCTTTCAATTTGATCCCGTCGCGGACTGCCTTCGAAAACGTGGAATTGCCTATGATATTCAGCGGCTATGCCCCACGGCAGCGGCAGATTGAAGCGCAGAGTGCCCTGGAAGCCGTTGGGCTGGGTAATCGGATGCGGCATCGGCCTGCCCAGTTGAGTGGTGGTGAAAACCAGCGTGTTGCTGTCGCGCGGTCCCTCGTCAATCGTCCTGAAATCATTCTGGCAGATGAGCCCACGGGAAATCTGGATAGCGCGACCGCGCGCGAGGTCATGGATCTGATTTTGAATCATGTGCAAACTCACGGGGCGACACTGATTCTGGTCACGCACGATGAGGAACTGGCGTCGACTTATACGAATCGAGTGATACGGATGAAAGACGGACAGATTCAAACGGAGCCGTTTTGATGCGTTTCACTGATTTGCTCAAGCTGCCGCTGGTCGCGTTGTGGCAGCAAAAAGTGCGAACTTTATTGACGACTCTCGGAGTTGTCTTTGGGAGTTTCGTGCTCGCTGCAAGTCTTTCGATTGGCCAGGGGGTGCAAGATACCATCGAAAGGATGTCGCATCGTAGTGATTTTTTGAGAAAGATTCGGGTCGGTCCCGCCTGGGGTGATTCAAAAACCGAGGAGAAGGCCGAACAAATCGAAATCAAAGGGGAGATGCAGGAAGACAAGCGGGATCGGATCCGGAAGGCCACTCTGCAGTCGAAGCAGCGCTTTGCGACGGACCGGATGCGAATCAAACTCACCCGGGAGAAACTCCAAGAATTGGCGGCCTTGCCGCATGTGGAGTCCGTTGTGCCGGTCATCTGGCAATACGGTACGGCATTGATCGATGGTCAAGCTCAAGCGGTGGACATTGGGTCGGGGCGTCCGGTCGACGTCGATTGTCAGCGTCGCCTGGTGGCTGGCCGGTTGTTTGAATCGAGTTCGGAAACTGCGGCGCTGGTCAGTGAGTTTTTACTTTATCGATTGGGATTGACCGACGATGATGCGGTGAAATCGGTCGTGGGACGAACCTTGCGTCTGGAATTCCGTCCCCAGCAT
Organism: Planctomycetaceae bacterium; assembly: GCA_028291565.1. GTDB lineage: Bacteria > Planctomycetota > Planctomycetia > Planctomycetales > Planctomycetaceae > JAKFVC01. The sequence goes on from JAQGHT010001234.1 coordinate 1,802, forward strand.
CACGAACCAGGATTTAGTCTCTCGCTACGAAAATCCGATGATACCGATGTGACTCGGGAAGAACTCGCGGTGCTTGACAAGATCCGAGCTCAACTTCCGACGGCCGTGACAAAGCTGGATTTGAATCCTGCGGATCTGCAGACGCTCCAGAAAGCCATTCATGGCGTCGCGCGTCCGACTTCCGGACCGTTTCATGCGGATTTCAAGATTGTCGGTGTTTTGCGCCTGCGGAATGAAGAGGAGCAGAAAGAGCCCTGGGACCCGCTCAGGGTGGAAACTGAGGTGGTGTTACCATTTGAAACGGCGACCGACTTGTATTTCCGTGTTCCAGGGCAAAACAAACAGGGGATTGGTCAGGCGATCGTCATTGTTGACGACGAGCAGAATGCGAAGGAAGTCTTCAAAAAGATAGCGGAAACAGGACTGAGCACCGATGCGCTCTTGGAATACATCGAACGTGAACGCCTGATGTATTTGATGATCTTCGGGGGCATGACCTGTGTCGCGGCGGTGGCCCTGCTCGTGGCGGCATTGGGTATCGCCAATACGATGTTGATGAGCGTTTTGGAACGAACCCGCGAAATCGGCATTATGAAGGCAGTTGGAGCGGGGAACGGGCACTTGCAGTTCATCTTTCTCGCGGAAGGGGCCTTGATTGGAATTTCGGGCGGAGTCTGCGGACTGCTGCTGGCCTGGGGAGCCTCGTTTCCTGGTGATGCCTGGGTGCGAACCATCGTCACGCGCGATCTGAAGATCGATCTGGAAGGATCAATCTTCGCGTTTCCACCCTGGCTGATTTTTGTGGTGGTGTCATTCGCCGTTCTGGTCACAACACTCGCGGCCGTATTTCCGGCCCGTCGAGCTGCGAGAATTGATCCTGTGCGGGCTCTGCGGCACGAATAATGGAAAAGCGGCGAATGGAGAAGCGGCGTCTCGCCACTTGATCCCTCCGCAGTTCCCTCCATTCGGCCGCACGTGAAGCAATACCGCGCGTGAATGATACCAAGAAACCTGCAATAACTTCGCTTCTCGTGTAACGCCGAGTATTTCCTGCTGTGTATAACTGTAGGAAACACTATGACGCTCAACCCTTCTACTCATGCCAGCTTGTTGCTCCGCCTGCGTGATTCGAAAGATCACGAAGCGTGGATGGAATTTGTGACGTTGTACGAGCCCGCCGTTTATCGGCTGCTGCGACGGCACGGATTGCAGGATGCGGACGCTCAGGAAGTGATGCAGGAGTTGTTTCTCGCCGTCAGTCGCAATATTGACCGCTGGGATGCTTCGAAAGAACGGGGCTCGTTCCGGGGCTGGCTGCGTCGTGTCGCTCGCAATCTGGTGATCAATTGGTTGAAGCATCGTCAGCGACGAATGTCAGCTTCGGGCGTTTCGGCAATGCACGAATTGTTCGAAAGTCTACCGGCCGAAGACGGGCCTGAAAGTGCCGAATTCGACCACGAATTGCGGCGCGCAGTCTTTCAACGGGCCGCAGAGCGGGTGCGGTGTGATGTGCATCCCGCCACCTGGCAGGCATTTTGGGAAACGGGAGTTCTTGGTACCTCGGCGCCCGATGCGGCGCAGAAGCTGGGCATGACAGTCGGAGCGGTACGCATCGCCAAGTGTCGCGTCCTGGCTCGGTTGCAGGTGGCCGTGACGGAAATGGAGCAGGAATCATGAATAGTCTCTGTTCGATTGAATTGTTGGAATCCGCGCTTTCAGGCAACCTGACAGCGGAAAATGAAGTGGCCTTGCACCGGCATCTCGAAGAATGCGAATCCTGCGCGACGACCATGGAGCAACTGGCTGGGGGGCCGGGTTGGTGTCAGGAGGCCGCCGCGCTGCTTGGTGCGGATGAGCTTGACAGCAATGCCGCCATCAACCGGGATGATTGGTCGGTCGTTGATTTCACTGTCGAGCACCTGGAGCCGGCCGAAGAACCGAACACGCTCGGTCGATTGGGGGGCTACGATGTGCTGGAGATCATCGGACGCGGCGGCATGGGAGTCGTTTTGAAGGGCTTTGATCGCGAACTGAAACGTTGTGTGGCCATCAAAGTTCTAGCACCCCATCTGGCTCATAGTCCACTGGCGAGAAAGCGATTCGCCCGGGAGGCTCAAGCCGCAGCGGCGGTCGTGCATCCCCATGTGCTCGCCATTCATCAAGTTCAACCCGGCGGACGGTTGCCGTTTCTGGTCATGCCGCTCGTCGCAGGTGAATCTCTGGCTCAAAGGTTGACGGCCAGGGGGACTCTGGAGCTCAAGGAGATTCTTCGGATTGGCATGCAGGCCGCGGCAGGACTCGCCGCCGCACACGAGCAGGGATTGGTGCATCGTGACGTGAAACCAGCAAATATCCTGTTGGAGAAGGGAGTCGAACGGGCAGTGCTGACCGATTTTGGTCTGGCAAGAGCGGCGGATGATGTGGCGATGACACGTTGGGGCATTATCGCGGGAACTCCCCAGTATATGTCGCCGGAACAGGCTCAAGGGCAGACCTTGGACGGTCGTTCGGACCTGTTCAGTCTGGGGTGCGTGTTGTATGAAATGGCGACGGGCACTTCGCCGTTTCGGGCCGATTCCACGATCGCGACCTTGCGACGTCTGGTGGATGATCAGCCAGCGTCGATGATCACATTGAATTCAGAACTCCCGCAGTGGTTTGTCAATATCGTGGATCGGCTGCTGGAAAAAAGTCCTGCTCAGCGATTTGAATCCGCAGCCGAAGTGAGTGATTTACTGGAACGTTGTCTGGCGCATGTGCAGCAGCCGACGACCGTTTCATTACCTGACGAGATTTGTTTTGCGACGCAGAAACCGAGTGTCCCCGCACCGACAAAAACCAGATTGCCTCTGAAGTCCGCAGGAATCGCCTGGGGAGCGATAATCGCATTGCTGCTGTTCCTGGGATGCGTCTGGTGGGTTCCAGCAATGCTCGGAAGTGCTGGCAAAGCCGAACGCGCCGCTTCTGAGACGAATCTCCATCGGCTGACTGCCGCCTTGATCGCTTATGTGGAAGAGCATGGTCACTTTCCCGCGTCAGCGATTTATGGCAAGGATGGCAAAGGAGGTCCACCCCATAGTTGGCGTGTCGAAATTCTGCCGTACCTGGGGCACCGGGCGCTGTATGAGCAGTATCGGTTTGACGAGCTCTGGGACAGCGAGCAAAACTCAACACTGATGGCCAAAATGCCAGATGTACTACGCTCGCCCGTTGACTCACGTGATTCGGTCAATACCGCTTATTTTGGCGTCATCTCAGGGGACGCCAAGGCGGTCGTCGACGCCGCGCCGTTAACGACAGCCACGAGTGCGCAGACCTTGGGGAGAACGCCAGGTGGATTGGAAAACTCATCGCCTCCAGGAAACAGTGCTCCACCATTATCCGACGCGAGTGTCAGCACTGACCGCGGGGAAGTTGTCAAATTGAATGCGGTCGACGAATTTGTCGCACGCCGATTGGCTGCACGGCAATGGGGAATGCTGTACTTGAATAACAAGAGCGAATGGTTGCGACGCACGACACTCGATCTTGTGGGGACGCTTCCGTCGGAAGCGGACGTGAGGGCATTTCTCTCCGACGATTCTTCGACTGCCATGGATCGAGCGGTGGAACGGTTGTTGACGGGTACCAAGCAATTGACTCGAGGCACCATTGCCGAAGGCGTGTTCGTGCCCGATGGCAGTACCATCTTCTCCCGGCCTTTAGGTGCGAAATACTCCGAAATTCCAGACGGAACAATGCACACAATTGCGATTGTCGAAGCCAAACGCAGCATTCCGTGGACCAAGCCCGAGGATCTGACTTATGACTCGACCCAGAATGCATCACCGCTCGGTGGCTGGTACAAAGAAGGCTGGTATGCCGGATTCGCCGACGGTAATGTGAAGTTCGTGCCTCTCGATACGCTGCCCGCGAGATTGCGAGCCTACTTCACCATTCAGGGTGGCGAAATTGACTCGGCGACTTCATCGCTTCAACTGGACAAGACTGAACTTCAACCGCGAGACGCGATTGAGAATCCGCTTCCGAGCGAGAAAGTAATCAATGGACGCATCATAGCGATCAACGAGCAAGAAGGAACAGTGACTGTGAATGCGGGCTCTCAGCAGGGAGTCAAGAATCGCGAATTCTTCCTGGTTTTGCGAGACATCAGAGCCTTGGAGCCGGTCACTTCCAAGGTCTTGAAGGGGACTCAGCTCACCTCAACAGTGCAGCTGGTCGAGGTTCGTCGGAATCAGATTGTAGGCAGGCTGCGAGTGGTTCGTGTTGACGAACACGAATCGATTGCCCAAATTGAGGAAACGGACCGCGCAGGTTTGCGCGTCGATGACAAGGTCCAGTTGGCACGGCTGACCATCTCGGCTCCGGCACCAAATTCTGCTCGGCAGACTCAGCAAGGGGCCGAAAGTCCCGCTAATACAGGATCGGTGCCAGCCACACCGAGTCCACCGCCTGCAAACGTGAGTTCCGTGCTGGGTGTCGATGGATTCAATGG
>JAQGHT010001244.1 GCA_028291565.1 Planctomycetaceae bacterium
CTGAGGAGTTCCGTCGGCCGCCGTCACAACAAACCCGCGAAATGCGGGATATTCGATCGACTTGCCGCCGAAGATGATCCCCAGAGCACCCGCCAGCAATACGGCATACAGGAAATACCCCCCCAGATGGCCGCGAGGTTGTAACAGCAACCACATTGGAATCACCGACGCGACCAGGCAATAGGCCATCAGCGCAATCGTCCAGAAGCGTTGCTCGCCCGGTTCCGTCCAATGAAAGATCTGACCAACATCAAATGGAATTTTTTGCCCGACCCAGATCGAAAATGCCACGAGGGGCAGAAAAATCAAAGTGGCCCAATTGAGAGACAGTTTTGTGTATCGCAGCAGTAGTCCCATGACCATGGGAATGATCAGATACAACAGGGATGATGTGGCGATGCCCCCCGCCAGGACGACTGCACCTTCGCCGTCGATCTGGCCATCTTTTACAAAGCTCGCCGCGGTCACGTCTGTAAAAGCCACAATGATGTAGACCAGCGCCAACCAAACAAAACTCAAAAACAGCACATATGAGCGTTGTGACATGTGATCGCGGACGACTTCGGCGATCGAACGCGCTTTGTGGCGGATCGACGCCACGAGAGACGTCATGTCATGAATTCCACCAATAAAGATGGCTCCGACCAGGATCCAGAGTAATGCGGGCACCCATCCAAACACCACTCCTGCCAGAATCGGCCCCACGATTGGCCCAGCCGCCGCGATCGCCGAAAAGTGTTGGCTGAGGAGAAATTTCGGCTCAATCGGCACATAGTCCACGTCATCCCGTAATGTCGTCGCAGGAGTGTCGACATTGGGATCCAGACGCAGTAAACGTGACAGCAATGGTCCGTAAGTGTAGTAAGCAATGGTCAAACAAGCCGCCGACAACAGCACCACGGCAAGCATGCTCATGAAAAATACTCCTCAAGCGAAATCCGAATTGTCCCTTTTCGCCAATCTTTCGTAGCGTCAGAGTCGGCGTGCGCGAAATTCCGTTTTTCGCCGACCAGCAAGTCCGAATTGTGACCAGCTCAACTCGGCCAAGACTGAAATTCGTGCACCTGACCCGTCGAATGGTCAATCGGGTTCTTGGCGAATGGAAGCCCGAACTGCCAGTATATCGCATGGCTCGAATCTTGACGACAGTTCCTGGCATGGGCTGCCGTTCCAACTTCATGCGGCCCCGGTTGGCTACGTCGCGGCTGCTCCGGGCCGGTCAAAGCCAGTACTCGTGCGTTTTCACTGCCCCGTTTCCCAAAGATCGTTGACCACGCGCGGGATAAAACCGATACTCCACGCGTTGGAGCGACATTGTAAGAACGTCACTCTCCTGATTCCGATGATGCCTTTCTTGAAAATGCTATGCAGCTATTACGCTTTGCCGTCGCCACCACGAATTTTCGGCAGCCGCTCAAACTGTCGCTGAAAACGGCTGTTGAAACCGGGGCTCAAGGTGTTCAATTCGCCTTGCACACCGAATTGAAGCCGGAAGAACTGACTGAAACCGGCCGAAAGCAATTGCTGCATTTCCTGGATGAATTGAGCTTAAAAACAGCCTCGTTGCATCTCCCGATGCGACGTGCCCTCTGTGATCTCGAAGAATTGGATCACCGCCTGTCAGAGATTCGTAAGGCCATGGAATTTGCCTGGCAGTTGAAGACTCCGCTGCTCACGCTGCGAATCGGCCGAATTCCACAAGACGAGGAATCAGCCGAATATGGAGTACTGCGAGAAGTTTTGAACGATCTGGCAAAACACGGCAATCATGTCGGGACGACATTGTGCCTGATCCCCACGAATGACTCAGCGGAATCGCTTCTGAAACTGGTCAACGGCGTGACCATGGGCATGGTGGGTATCGATTTTGACCCCGCCAGTTTCATCACCGCAAACCAGAATCCCATCAAAGCACTGCGTACGCTGTATCGCAATGTCCTGCACGTTCAGGCGCGCGACGCCATCCGTGATGTCGACGGCAGCGGACTGGAAATGCCACTGGGGCGCGGCGAAGTCGATTGGGACGAATTTGTGGCGCTGCTGGCGGAAATCCCCTACAACGGATGGGTGACTGTCAACCGCAGCAAGGGGGAAAATCGGATCGCGGAAACGGCGGCGGCGGTGCAGTTCCTCACAGAGATTGGCTTTCATTAGAAACAGATCGGAAGAAACATGGAAACCCGGCCCCTCGGTCAGACCGGCCTGCAGTTACCCATCCTGAGCTTTGGCGCTTCGTCACTAGGCCAGGAATTTCGGCAGGTCGACTTGAACGAGGCACTCTCCGCAGTCCGAGTGGCGCTCGACCTGGGGATGAATTTCATTGATACGTCCCCTTTTTATGGACGGGGAACATCCGAATGCCTGCTGGGGTTCGCGTTACGCGGCATTCCGCGAGACAAATACATTCTCGGCACAAAACTGGGACGTTATGCCGGCAGCCATTTCGACTTCTCCGCTCGACGCGTGGCCGAGAGCGTGGATATCAGCCTGGAGAGAATGGGCGTCGAATACCTCGATATCTGCCTGTGCCACGACATTGAATTTGTTGAGATGTCGCAAATCGTGGAAGAAACCCTACCCGCGCTTCGCAAGGCTCAGCAGCAGGGGAAGGTCCGATTCGTTGGGATATCTGGCTATCCGATGAACATCTTCCGGTATGTGCTCGACCGGGCACCGCTCGATGTCATGTTGTCGTACAACCATTACACCCTGCAAAATACCATGCTGGCCGATCTTGTTCCGTATCTGGAAAGTAAGCATGTTGGTATCATGAATGCGGCTCCGTTTTCCGCGCGACTGCTGACCAATGCCCCATTACCGAAATGGCACAAGGCCACGCCGCTGGTCCGTGAAACGTGCCGCAAGGCCGCGGAACATTGCCAATCCCGGGGTGTAGATATTGCCCAATTGGCACTGCAGTTTTCGATCGCAAATCCGAAACTCTCGACCTGCGTCACCGGGTCAGCGAGTCCTGAACGAATCTCCGAATGGGCTCGATGGGCCAGCTTGCCAATCGATCAACAGCTCCTCAAAGAGGTCCAGCAGATCCTGCAGCCGATTCACAACTGGTTCTATGTTGAGGGACGCCCGGAAAACAACGACCCGCATTAATAGTTCAGATCTGGTTGCGGCAGCCGTTCCTGCTGTGGCATTCTTTAGGACAGAGTCAGCACCATGTTCGATGGATTCTTGCTCGAATTCTTCCAGCGCGCGTCGATTACTGCCATTGTTCTGTTGACTCTGATCTGGCTGTTAAGACTCCCCAGACTTGCCTGGGCCATGAAATATGTCGTTGGTTTTCTGCTGCTTTGTGCGCGAGCGCGGTTCTCCATTCTGACGGGACTGATCTTAGTCGCGCTGCCGTTGGTTGCGGTCCGATGGCCTGGAATGGCAGGAGGTGTCTTCATCCTGCGCAGGGGAGCCCAACTTGGTTTTGTGACCTGGGCCACGTTGATGATTTCGCTCCTGGTATTCGTCACGTTTCGCGTCAACGGCCGCACGGCTCCTGACAGATTCGGTGACGTTTCTGGTGCTAATATTCCGAAGTTCGGCGGTCTCATCTTGCGGCCCACCTGGGGTTGGTGGTCGTGGTGCGAGTGGGTGTTGATGGGCTTGAGCGTCCCCGGATTCTGTTTCTACACGACACTGGCAGAATCCGATGCGATGCGAGCCAAGTCCGTCGAATCTACTGCGGACGGTCTGGCGAAACTGACAACACTCGACTTCGGCCCGTCTCCAATCGAATTGGGATACGGTCTGGCTCTAGGAATATTAGGCGGTACGTTCACGCTGCTGGTTCTGGTGGTTCTCCAACGCTTGTTATTTTCCGAGCGATTGACAAAGTCCGGACTGCTGCCCTTTGAATCTTTAAAGTGGCTCGACAAACTGCCGAATTTCGGAGCCAAAATTGGCCCCGCCCTGGGCAGCTTTGTTGTCCCCTATCTGGGCCCCCGCGTCTACGAGCCGGTCGATGGTCAAAACCCGCCCCCCTACGTTTCCAACGGCTATTTCCGGTTGACAAACCCCACGGATATCAATTCTTGGGAACTGGAGCACGGTCATGCTCAAGTCGGATTGATGTGGGCGTTGCTGACATTGATTCACTTGACTTTTTACGCGGTCGGTTCGGCTTTAATTTCCCTGGGATATTTGGACATTCCCTCGCAGGACGGCGTCCTCACGGCCTTGTTTTTCGTCATTGTCGCCCTGTTTTTCGTCGGCTTCACATTAACTGAAGTCTCTTTCTTCCTGGATTACTACCGAGTTCCCACCCTGATTCCCGTGGCATTGCTGTTCCTGATTTCCTATCAGTTCTGGGGCGTTGATCATGTTTATGACTTGAATCCTCCGACTCTGGCAGTCGAGAAACTCGAGGGCAAAGGACAGGCTGCCACATCTGAACTGATACCGCAACAAATCGAATTGAAAAACGTGTTTGGCATGACTGGCCCACAAGCGACACCTGACACTTACTGGAATTTGCCCCGCTACCATCGCAAGCGGACGTTGGTCGTCATTACGGCCGCGGGCGGCGGTATCCAGGCTGCCGCTTGGACGGCTCGTGTCCTGACTGGTCTTGACCAGCGATTCCAGGGGTTCAGCGAATCGGTCGGAATCGTCAGTAGCGTTTCGGGGGGGACAGTCGGAAGCATGTTCTATCTGCTTTATCGCGGAGAGCGCAAAGATGCCGGAAACTCGGCCATGAAAATCCCTGAAGCGGTCCGAAAGGCGATTAACGACGACTCCATGGCGTCTGGCTTGGAATCGGCTTTCTGGGGCCTGGCAATTCCTGATCTGATCCGACTCACCTTTCCCCCCGCCGTGCCACAGGACCTGGACCGGGGCTGGGCATTGGAAATGGATTGGCGCAGACGAATGATGCTCTATCTCGACAAGACTCAGACCACTGGATCGCCCCAGGACCTGCCCGATCGCAAGCAAAAATGGAAGGATTTTCGCTTACTGGACTGGGTCGCGAAAATTCGCGAGAAGAAAATGCCCGTCCCTGTTTTCAATAGCACGATTCTGGAAACCGGGCAGCGGATGATGCTTTCTCCCGTGACCGCCTTCGGTCCCGACGAAGTTTACAGTGACGATCCGCTCAGCGGAGTTGAGTTTTTCCGGTGCTATTCTTTAGGTTCCTTTCGTCCGAATCCGCTTCTGATCACTGCGGCGCGGCTCTCGGCCACGTTTTCGTATGTCAGCCCCGTATGCCGGCCAAAAACGAAATCGATTCCGCATCATTTCGGAAACGAGATCAAACCGGAAGAAATCCAGGATTTCCGCAAGAGACTGCACTGGCACCTGGCGGACGGTGGTTATTCCGACAATGAAGGCATTGTGACGGCCACGAAATGGGTCCGGCAACTGCTGCTGGGTTATCGCAACGAAGCGGATCCCGCAGTCAAGCCGCCGTTCGATCGGGTGCTGCTGATTCGAATCAACGGATTTCCCGACCAGGTTTCCACTCCAGACGAGAAAGCTCAAGCCCGCCCACCCTCTAATAAATCGTCCGGAAGTGGATTCGGGGATGCTCTGTTAGGTCCCGTACTTACATTATCGTCAGTCCGCGTCGCGACTCAGGCAGAACGAGGGGACTATGAAATGAAACTCCTGGAGCAAGCCACTCAGGCACGCCAGCGTGCGGAAATCGGCGCTTATTTCAGTGCCGCAGGCGTGGATCTGGAAACCGTACCGGAAGAGGTAATTTCCGCCGCGCGATCAGATCCCGCCCAAGCTCTACAGAGTGCCCTGGAACTGGCGAATCCATCTTCGAAAGACAAACAGACTCCGAAAGCGAATGTACCGGCCCCGGCTGCGTCAGACGCGGACAAACGAGTCAAGCGGGCACGGCCTCGGTTACCACGCGAAGTGGAAGTCCGCTCCATCAAGTTTCAATATCCAGCAAACTTGCCATATCCGCCTCTGTCATGGAGTCTGACGCCCACGGAAAAACAGTTGCTGGACCAGGCGTGGAAACAGATTGAAAAAGAACTGGAAGAACCGATCGACCGAGTTTTACCCTCAGAAGCTCTGTCGCTGAGCCCAAAACATCTAAAAGCATTCTTCCCGGCCTGGTAAGGTGCGCGATTTACCTAGCCAATCTCACCAGAGATTGGCCCGATTCGCTCTGTTTGGGATCCGATGCCCAAGGTTTGGAATCCTGGCGACATGAAAACCAGCGTCCGAAAACCATCTCGGCGTCAGGTCCTGGCGTCGCAATTACCTGGGCCATCCGGATGAATAACTCGGCGAGATTCCGCTTCAATGACAACAATTGGGAGACTTCGAAGACTTGACCTCAGTGGATCTTGAAGCGCGAACATTTCATCTTAATTCGCTTTAATCTTGACACAAACGGGCAGCTCTAATACCTTTCGCCACCCCTGTCTGAGTTTGGAGCCGGAAGACAATGCCATAACGGCTGGAGTCATCTGTGCGCCATCTGATCTTGCCGCCCCATTCAGTTTTCCAGAGCCATTGATCAGGCTCGAGAAGCTGAACCTGTCCACCATGTGCGAAGGGAGTCGCCCATGACTACACCCCAACCTACGCGTCTCGATGGAATGCCCCCGCTGGAGCCGGTGCCGTTCATCGATTTGGTCGCGCAACATCAAGTCGTCGGCGAGGAAGTCCTGGCCGCAGTCGCGAAGGTGTTTGCCGAGCAACGCTTTATTCTGGGTGATGAAGTCTTAAATCTCGAAACCGAAGTTGCGCAATACTGCGACGCTCGGGAAGCCATTGGTTGTGCATCGGGCACGGATGCCTTGTTGCTCGCCCTGATGGCCTTGGATTTGAAGCCCGGCGACGAAGTCATCACGACTCCGTATTCGTTCTTCGCCACCGCGGGCTGTATTGTCCGAGCCGGAGCGAAGCCGGTGTTCGTGGATATCGAACCCCAAACGTTTAATCTAGATCCCTACGCAGTTGCGGCCGCGATCACGCCTCGAACTAAGGCGATCATGCCGGTGCACCTGTTCGGGCAATGTGCCGAGATGGATCCGCTCTGGCGCCTGGCGACTCACAACGGACTGACAATCATTGAGGACGCCTGCCAGGCAATTGGCGCCGAATACCACGGTCGCCGGGCCGGAGTCCTGGGGCGTATGGCCTGCTTCAGTTTCTTCCCTACGAAAAATCTGGGGGGGGCCGGGGACGGCGGCATGATTACGACCGACGAACCGGAACTCGCAAAGCGGTTGAAGCGACTCCGTGTTCATGGTGAGATGACACAGTACCATCACCTGGAAGTCGGCTTGAACAGCCGTCTGGATGCATTGCAAGCCGCCGTACTGCGTGTCAAATTGCGGCATCTGGAGACTTGGACTCTCGCTCGGCAACGCAATGCGGCGCGCTATGCGGCAATGTTCGAAGAAGCAGGACTGTTGGACGTGATCCAGTTGCCCACGATTTCGGAAAACGGCCGTCACGTGTTCAACCAGTTCGTCGTCCGCGTACGTGACGGTTTGCGAAATCGCATTCTGAACTTCCTGCGTGAGCACAAGATCGGGTGCATGGTCTATTACCCGAAGCCGCTGCATCTGCAACCTTGCTTCAGCGAATTGGGCTATGCCGAAGGTTCGCTTCCAGAAGCGGAACTCGCGGCGGAAGATTCGCTGGCATTGCCGATCTTCTCCGAACTGACTTTGCAACAACAGGAAACGGTTGTACGCGGTATAGCGGCTGCTCTGGGGCGCCCGGCGAAAGTCAGCGGAGTTGTTGTTCCGCGGCCCAAATTCCTGCCTTTCGGACCGCGAGTTCCTCAGGATGAGCTGGAACGACGGCGAGAAAGCGCATAGGTCGCGAATCTGCAATACGATTCGCCATCGCGATTGTGTTCGTCATACCGTAAAATCTAATGGGAAAGCTCAAACCCCACAGAGCTTGCCTCAGGGAATTCGAACTTTGACAAGACGCATCCTGTGGCACAGGCAGGTGAGACTTGTCAAAGCCCGATGACCACTGAGACAGGCTCGGTGGGGTCTCAACTTTCACGCTTGGCCCCGCGCCAGCCCGACGATCACGAGGAAGGACTGGATTTCCTGATGCTCTCATTTATCGTTCCGGTCTACAACGAGCACGAGAGCCTGGCTCAGCTGCACTCCGAGATCTCGCAGGTTTGCATTCCGCAAGACATCAACTACGAGTTGCTGTTTATCGACGATGGATCGAAAGACGGTTCATGGGAAATCATCGAAAAGCTTTCCGCTGAGGATTCACGGGTCTCGGGGATCCGATTTCGTCGCAACTTTGGTAAGGCCGCGGCATTAACAGCGGGTATGGCCGCTGCGAAGGGCGACTTTTTGATGATGCTGGACGCTGACCTGCAAGACGACCCCGTGGAGATTCCCCGGTTTCTGAGCAAGCTGGCAGAAGGCTTCGATGTCGTCAACGGCTGGAAAGTGCGACGCCTCGATCCCTGGCACAAGGTTTATCCAAGCAAAGTTTTCAACTGGCTGGTCGGCTGGTTGACAGGCCTGAAGTTGCACGATCACAACTGCGGCTTCAAGCTTTTCAAGAAGGAAGTGGCAAGTGAAATTCGCCTGTACGGCGAATTGCATCGCTTCGTACCAGTGCTGGCTTATGCCCGCGGCTTCCGCGTCGCCGAGATCGACGTCCACCACCGCAAGCGCCAATTCGGATACTCCAAATACGGCTTCAAACGCTTCGTCCGCGGCTTCCTCGACCTGTTGACTGTGAAATTCTTGACGGGATTCGGCCAACGGCCGCAGCATCTGATGGGGACCAGCGGACTGATCTGCTTCGCGGTGGGAACGCTCGGGTTGTTTTATCTGGCCTGCGTCTGGATGTTCGGACACGCGATCCAACCCTACCTGGTCTGGTTCGGATTGCTCAAACAAATCGGCGAAGTGGCGCCAATCGGCGGCCGCCCGTTGCTGCTCTATTCAATGGCGGCATTGCTCTTGGGAGCTCAATTGCTCTCCCTGGGATTCCTGGCAGAATTGATCGTCGCCAATACGAATCGTGATGCAGACTCGTTCAGTATCGCAGAACGAACGAAGCCCCTCACGTAGGACGGACATTCCTGTCCGTCTCGCTCGACGTGACAGAGAGAACTGTCCGTCTTATTCAATTTCGATTCGAGTGGGAAAATCTGGAAACAACTCTGATCGCAGCAGTTCCCCGCTTTGTTTCGCGAACCGCATACGGCCATCTTCGTCGCAAATCCAGACCTCTATTTTCATTATACCACCGACTCCGCGACTTGGCAGACAACGCTCTGTTCACGTGCCAGTGTGACGTCAAAGCGTTGTGACGAGACCCCCACATCAAAACAAAAACGGCCCAGAAACTTGACCGTTGGGGTCATGATTCCGAGCCGTTTGATTTCATTCAAAACAAGTCATCGATTCGGACGAGCGCTTCGCTTGTCCTCAGGAGATTAGTGCTGGAACAGGAATTCCTTGGAATTCAGAATCGCCCAGCCCACATCTTCCAAAGCCAGTCTACGATCGGCCGCTCCAGTAACGTGCTTGACTGCGGCAGCCATCTCGCCTTCCACCGGCTTGCGACTGAGAGCAGCCATGTACAGTTCTGTAATGATTTCTTCGTTCGGCTTGTTCGCCGCCAACAGCGTTGCAATGCGCCCGGTATTATCTCGCAACTTGTTGTGGACCACAGGCCCGTTGATCATCTGCAGGGCTTGCGACAAATTCGATTCGCTTGATCGTTCACATTGACAGGCCATTTCACGTTGTGGCTGGCCGAAAATCTTCAAGAAATAGTGATCGGTCGGCGGATCAGGCAATTCTGTCGCTCGTGTTCCCACCGGCAGTCCAGGGAAAGTTTCGGGAACGTTCGTCACCGCACAAATCGCGTCGAGCAATTGCTCGGCAGACAACAATCGTGTTGTCGCGTGCGAGGCGTAAATCTCGTCGTCTGCATTGAACTGGTTCTTGCGAGAACTCAGCTGATACGTGCGACTCTTCATGATCGTCTTGACAGCCCACTTCAATGAGAACTTATTGGCGACAAACTCTGACGCCAGCTTGTCCAGCAACGGGGCATTGGAAGCGGGGTTCGAATCGCGAAAGTCATCCACTGGTTCGACAATGCCGCGTCCCAACAAGTGACCCCAAACGCGATTGATCGTTGCTTTGGCGAAGAATGGATTATCGGGAGCAGTCAGCCACGCGGCGAAGACTTCGCGACGATCCTGACCTTCAGGAACATCGACATCACCCTTTAACAACAAGTGAGTCTTCATTTGCTTGCCGGTTCGTGGCTGAGTCACTTCGCCCGCCGGGGCGACGAAAATCACTTCTTCATTGGCATCAGCCGTTGGCTTCCGGCCGACTCGAACGAAGGCAGCGCCAATTCCGTAGTAATTGTCTTGAGTCCAACGTTCAAATGGATGGTTGTGGCACTTGGCGCATTGAATCCGAATTCCCAGGAACAGTTGAGCCGTCGTTTCGGTCGCATCCTGAGGATCTCGGCTGGCACGCCAATAGTTGGCTGCCGGATTCTCATACGCGCTCCCCTTAGCGGTCAGTAATTCTCGAGCAAATTGATCGAATGGCTTGTCACTGCGAATGCTTTCATAGATCCACAAACGGAACTTGTGCACACCAGTCGCATTCAGTTTCTTGGAATTGGAACGCAGGACGTCAGCCCATTTCAAAGTCCAAAAAGAAGCGAAATCGTCACTTTCCACCAATTGGTCAATCAACAAGTCACGTCGATTGGGTGCAGAATTGGCCAGGTACGCCTGCGTTTCAACAACGGTCGGCAACCGCCCAGCAGT
>JAQGHT010000398.1 GCA_028291565.1 Planctomycetaceae bacterium
CCGGGCCTGGTCGGTCAAAGCGACATGATTGACCGGCTCATCCGGATGGCTGCCGTGTCCACTATCGTGCTCGCGGCCATCATCAACAGGAGATTTTTCCTGTTTGGTCAAAATTGGAATCCACTGCCCGCGGGTGACGTATCCGGTCGCAGAACCACCCCCCAGAACAGCCGCGCCCACAATCCAGGGCCAGCGTTTTCTCCAGAATTCGGTGATTCGCATGCATAACTCCTCGCCGGTCGTCGGAAACCATGAAGTTTCATCGACGCGGCAGTTCAATGATCGATGTTGGGACTCGCGATCGGCGCGCGATCGAGTCCACGGGAATCTTCATTGAGAAGATCGCCCAAGACAGGCAGGTTCTGGGGGAGAGGGTTTGTTTCGAACCGCTGACGCGATTTCTCTATTCAAGTATCTGATCCTGGCACTGATCCAGCAAGCATTTACAACAAATATAAGCAGAACTTCATTCTCTGCCAGACAAGAGCATCAATGGTTCTTCTCCGGCGAAGTTTGAAAAACGTCAGCCTCCGTAACTCAGACTGGCTGGACGAATTACCTTTCGAGAAATCCGTCCCAGCGCGTGATTTGCTAGAGCCACGACAGTGAGGGAGTAGCCACAGTACAACTAAGATCGACTCCCTGAAGGTCGCGGCTCATTTCTTCACAGTCTCTCCGGGATCAAGTCGCTAGAGACTCGGACTGGATCAATACGTCGGCCGTTCATCATCTCTTGATTATGAACGACACGTCGCGTTGAGTCAATCGCAACAAACGGCGTAACTCCAAATCGCCGAACAACTTGCAATAGGGTTACAAGAGTCGTTCGAATGCCATTGCGATCGTTCTCGGTTTGGATAGTCGTCCTGATTCCACCGAGCCGTGTCAGAACCGGACGCCGGCGCGTGGTGCCGGACTATGATTTCAGACGCCATTTCGCCTGTCGCAATTGGGCGTTGGGGGAATCCTGCAGCAATTCATACCAGACCGTCACGAATGACCCATCCTGGCATTCTACCGTCGAAGGATACCCCAGATCACTGGAATGAGCATCATTGGTAATGATCAACGGTTCGCCCCAGGTCTTTCCATTGTCCAGACTCAGACGAGCCTGGTTTCCAAATGGGCGACGGCGGTATCCGTAGCTCATCAGTAACCGGCCGTCTTTCAATTTCATGAGATGGGATGGCAGACCCCAGACTCCGATGGCGTGTGGCACAGACCAGGTTTTACCGCCGTCGCTCGATTCCGATTGCAGGGTTTCTCCCGGATTGGCGGCATTATGGTTGCGAATGTGAACCAATAGCGTGCCGTCCGAACATTCCACCGCATGCAATTCATGATAATCGTCGGAACGATCACCTGGCCGGGTCGGAATTGTCGCTTGCCAGGACCAGGTTTGTCCGTCGTCGGCCGAGACACACACGCCGATGCGGTGTTCCTTCCTCCAAAGCTCCTTTCCAGCATAGAGGACGCGGCCATCGGAGAGTTGAACAGGCCCGTGTGGACTGTTGACGGGCACGGCATACCGCGCTGACCACGTGACGCCGCCGTCCGTCGAACGAATCATCCAGGTTCCGACTTCGGATTGTCGCTGAGCGGCCGCGATCCGATTGTGCACTGCGCGCCATTCGGCGAATTTCACATCGCTCCACGCCCCCGGGCTTCCGACCGGGATTTTTTCCGCTTTCGCGAGCAAGTCGGCATACGCCAGGGACGTGAATGTTGTGACCAGAATCGAGCCTTTGGCGGTTTCCAGGACTCCCGCGTCGCGGTCATCAATCGGACTATCCAATAAAACCTGGGGCCACCGCCAGGTCCGCCCGTCATCCTGAGACCGCATGAGTTCCACGCGGCCAAACGGGCAGACATGAGATTCGCGGCCACCCGAAAAGACCAGCAGCAGTTCGCCATTCTGGCGTTTCGTCAACGTCGGCCAGCCGTGATACAACGGTGGTTTCCAGCTGATCACGCGGACTTCGTCAACCACGATCTGTGGTTGATTCGCAGCATTTGCAATCTGGTTCAGGGAGATCCCAAATGCGGCGAAAGCCAATGTTCCCAACGCATCCCGACGACTCAACTGATGCCGCATGATAAAGTTCGTTCCAATCATTGATTGGCTTTAGTAACGGAACGAAACGCCCGCTCCCGTGAACAGGGTGTCGACTCGATCACTGAGCCGCTGGCCCACGCGAATATCATATTGCACATTGGGTGTAGCGTAGAAGTAGAAACCCGTATCGATGTAGTGTGCTGGCCGGTTATCCACGGCATTGGCACTGAAGAACGAATACCATTCCAGGAATCCGCCGACGCGCGGTGATGCCTGATATAACAGGGATGTAGACGCGTGCCAGAGCGTGACATTGTCCGGCGAAGAGACGAGGATCGGTCCAGTCAGCGGTGAGCCAGGCAGGATCCGGCTGGGATCGCCACCTTTGTCAAATTCCACGCCCGAACTGGCCTTCAAATACAACCAGCGCCGGATACCCCAACCGAGAACGGTGTTGAAATAGGGCTGCAATTGCCGGGCGGAGACGCCGTTGGTGCCAGTCGGAATGGTCGTCCCGGTCACGATGGTCACCATCGGACGCCACTGCTCCTGCTGCAGGACTTCGTATTTGATGCCCAGATTGAGATCATTGCCACCAAAGTTTTGCGTGGAAGCACCTGTCTGAGCGTCTTTGTAGTCGTTCAGAATATAGCCATTCCATCTGAACCGCAGCTCGAATTCGTTGGTGAGTCCCATGCGGACCAACATTTCCGGGAGCTGGCCACGATTGATGTTCATTCCGTCCGTGCGTGTTCGTGTGAAGGTATAGCCACTTTCAATCAACACGATATTCTTGCCGACGGAGTAGGTGGCATCGGTAAAGTCCGGCCGATCCGTATTGATGAGATTGTAGAAATCCCACTGATCGGGGACCTCCGAATCGATCAAATTCGGGCGATTCAAATCGAAGATACTGCCCGGCGACGCGGATTCGAAAATTGGTAGATAAGGATCTTCTTTGGGACTGGTGACTTCAATCTTGTCTCCCCCGAAAATAAAGGGAAACGCATAGGGGACATTTTCTCCTGTTCGCTGGTAATCAATGCTTTCCGAGATGGGAAGTTCCTGGTCGTGGCGCGGGGGTTCATTTTGCGCGCGAACAAGCCTCCACTTAGGAGGTATCTCCTCATCTTCAGTCCACTGATCTTCTCCCAGCAGGTTGGGGATCCGGAAAAAACCACGGCATGTCAATGGTGTTAAATATTCTGTTGGCTCGTCAGCTTGCAGTACGACACCCATGCGTGAATGGACGGCATCCTCCTGCTCGTCGCCGTTCCAGGCACGCCAGACGGGAGTTTCATCATTCACGGATTGGCTGGCCGCCGGTCGCTGTGCTTCCGACTTGGAATCGGGCGGACTGGCCCAACAGGGAAGCTGAATCACAATTGCCAGTAACAACAATGGCAGGACGCACCAGTTCCAAATCAGGTGCCCTGGAGTTAACCAACATCGAGACAGCATCAGTTTTCCCTTAAGATCTTGAACAGTCAGGCATGCAAGCCCCGGTGCCGTCGAATCGCGTCGACAGTATCAGGTTCGGATGAACAGAGCGGGTGAGGTGGTAACGCTGGAGGCAGTCGCAGACAAACAGAATGAGCGGACACGAGTGAACGAAGGACGGGAAATGCGTGAGCGCACCGAACGGGCTGGGGAGGGAATTTTTGAGCGCTGATGGACGGGGTGGGTATGATCACCGGATTGACTATCCATGTCAATATGGGCTACGTAATTTACTGTAACAGTTTTTGTTTTAATGAGTTACAGCTTGCTTTGTGCTCTTAAGTTGCGATTCGGGGAGTTCTTAATCACGGTCGGTCCCAGCCAATTCGTGCGGGAACACAGCAGTTCAGGCTTCGTCGCAGAACCACACTGATCGGTTCCAGGTGACCGGTTAGAACTTCGAAGGGTAAGACGTCGTCAAAATCCAGGTACGCTGCACGTGTGGGCCGAACCGATGCCGATCTCAATCAGTTGTTCATTGGCTGGTTCGGTCGTAGCAAACCGAATACAGTAGCTAAAGTGTTTGTCATACTCGTCGAATGTTTCTGGCCGTTGCATGCTTCTCCTGGTTTCAATTCCGCCAATCGCTTTTGGTTTTGCCACACCCTGGCTGCTGTGGGGGCTGGCTCTGGGGGCAGTACCGCCTCTGATACATCTGCTGAATCGGCGAAAATTCCGGGAGACACAGTGGGCGGCCATGCGATTTCTGGCAGAAGCCATTCGCAAGAACTCGCGCCGGATGCGAATCGAACAGCTGATTCTGCTGCTTGTTCGAATCAGCATTATGGTGCTGCTGGTCCTGGGGTTGGCTCAGCCTCAGTTTGAGACGTTAACCCGTTTCTTTCTGAACAGCGTCCCGACGCACAGGATCATTGTGCTGGATAGTTCATTCAGCATGGGCTATCGCGACTCAAATCAGTCGCGATTCCAGATGGCGCAGGAACTGGCGGGCCAGATCGTCGCGTCAGGACGTCAGGGTGACGCCTTCAATCTCGTGCGAATCAGCGGGTCGGAACCACAGGTCATCATTCGCAAGCCGACTTTTCAAACCGACGAGATGCAACGCGAAATCTCGCAATTGACGCTCCCGGACGAACGTGCGGACGTGCATCCCGCACTCGTGGAAGCGGACAAGTTGTTGCAGGAGATTCCCGAGATCTCTCAAAAAGAAGTGATTATCATCTCAGATCTGCAGCAGTCGAGCTGGCACGCTGACGCCGCGGGCAAGCAAGCCGAGATCCGTGTCTTATTAAAGAAGATCGCAGCCACGGCACGGTTGGTTCTGATCGATGTGGGACAGGGCGGACACGAAAATCACGCCATCACAGACTTGCGTGCCCAACAAGACCTCATCACGGTCGACCAACCGACTCGATTCACGGTTTCGACGACCGCATTCGCACGGACGGGACAAGAGACACGGCTGGATTTCCTGGTAGATGGCAAGCTGCAGGCGTCGCGAGATATTCAATTGCAGCCGTTGACCGTCACCACAGAAGAGTTTGCGTATCAATTCGCTGGCGGGGGCGAACATGTCGTGCAAGCCCGGCTGACGGAAGATCACCTGGCCGTGGACGATCAGCGGCAGTGGATTATTTCCGTGAAGGACAGATTGCGTGTGTTGTGTGTCAACGGAAATCTGGCGGGACGCGCCAACGAAACCGCGACGCATCATCTTCAGCTGGCACTCGCTCCGAAAACAAAATCCGCAGTCGGAGAATCCCTGATCCAGCCCCAGGTCATCAAAGAGGGCGAGTTAAGGGGATTTGATCTCAATCAGTATGACTGCGTCTTTTTGTGCGACGTCAGTTCGTTTGATGATTCGGAGGTCCTGTTACTCGAAACATACATCAAGGGCGGGGGGGCCGTTGTCTGGTGCCTGGGTGATCGCACCAGCGCAGAGAACTACAATCGTCTGTTGTATCGAAATGGTCAGGGAATTTTGCCGGCCATGCTGATGGATCGTCGCGGAAATGCGGTACAGCGAACCGAAGCATCGGTTTTCACATTCGATCCGCTGAATTTCAAGCATCCGATTCTGAAGGTATTTCAGGGTAATCCCAATTCCGGCCTCGAACGAACTCAGACATTTGAATACTTCCGCACTAAGCTGAGTGAGCACAATCCGGGCACCGTCGCGCTGGCGTTCAATACGGGCGATCCGGCCATTGTTGTACAGCAAGTGGGCGGCGGCAAGGCGATCTTGATTACGACGGCGGTCGACAAGAGTTGGGGTAATCTGGCGATCTGGCCCAGTTTCCTGCCGTTGATGCAGGAACTCGTATTCTATGCGGTCTCCAACAATCGGTCCGACCAAGGTCTGCTGGCTGGCGAGCCCTGGACTCGCACCGTGCAGACACGAGGTGCGGAAGTGACCGGATCGGTTCGCCGTCCCGATGGCATTACGGAACCACTGACAGCTTCACCTGGCGCGAATCTGGCCGATTTTCATTATGACCATACCGAGCGGGCAGGAATCTATGAAGCGGAATTCGGCGCCCCGCTGAACAGAAAAGAGAAGTTCGCAGTCAATATTGACGCCACCGAAAGCAATCTGACACGGATCGAAAAAGACGAGCTC
This sequence comes from Planctomycetaceae bacterium, assembly GCA_028291565.1. Lineage (GTDB taxonomy): Bacteria > Planctomycetota > Planctomycetia > Planctomycetales > Planctomycetaceae > JAKFVC01. The sequence continues at coordinate 6,138 of JAQGHT010000398.1, forward strand.
GAACGTGAATTACTGGCTGGCGTGGAATTCAGTTATTTGACCGATTGGACGACGTTGGAACGCAGGTCTGATGGCACGCGTTCAGAGACCAGTGAAGCCACCCTGATCCTGTTGCATATTGTGTTGTATCTGCTGTTCGTCGAACAATTGCTCGCCTGGAATTTTCTGAACGGACTTTGGCTGTTGTGTCCCCCACTGATGGCGGTGATCTGGTGGCGCAGTCGCAAGCCATGAGTTTCTGTCATCAGACTTAGGACTGGTTAATCAATAAGTGTCGGCACCAATTGCAGGACGCACACCGCCTGTCCGACATCGCGCCAGACGGACAGGAATGTCCGTCCTACAGTTACGCGACCTCGTCGCGTGGCTTGAAGTACCGACTGTTATCGCGTCGCTAATCTTTAGCACTCTGTCATGACTCGAGCATTTGCGGCAGCTTTGGACTTATCCATCCGACGTCCTTCGAGAAACCGTTGAAGCATGACTTGGGCGGCGAAGCGAGACGTGGAACCGTCATCGGCGAACGCCATTGGCAAGCCCGTGAGACGCGACAAGGACTCTCCGAGTTGCCGGCACTCCACAGATTTCTGGCTTTCTGTGGCACCTTTCACGACTGGTAATCCAATCACCAGTCCCACAATATGATGCTCGGAAATCAGCTTTAACACGCGTTTAGCATCCACCGTGTCATTCTGACTGGCGTTCTCAATCAGACTTGCGATTGTCTGGTCAGCATTGCAGACCGCATATCCGATCCGATTTGTTGCACAGCCTACTCCGAGAAGGTGCCCCGATCGTGGAATTGCTGCGGGCTGATGAGTCGTTGGAGCAACTGCAGGTTTTGTCGGTAGTACCGAGGCCGTCGCGCTCGCGGGATCTGGGGGCGTCCGATTCACGTTCAGAATCGGAACGAGTTGGCGTTTTACAGGTTTCGAATCGAGCCGTGCCGGGTTTGGTGCAGGGATGGAGTCCGAGACTTCGACCGTGAACAGTGTACTGGAGGTGCGGTCCAGAGCGAATTCTGATGCGTTCTGTACTTCTGGCTTTCGCGGATCAGGTAACGGCGATACAGACAGGGGAGCCAACTCAAACATTAACTCTTCGAATTGGACCTGATTGGACTTGCCTTCGGGCTCAAGTATGTCGTCACGAGCCGCCTCAGATGGAACGGCGGACGCTGCGACTGGCTCCGCGAAATTGGCATCGACCTGCGGCGCGATTTCTGAGGAAATCTCGGCAGTTTCAGCAAATTCAATTTCTGAAAATGAGCCAGACGATACCTCACAATCCTGCTGCGAACTGGTCGCCGTGACTGTGTCGGCAGACTCAGGCATTGGTGTTGCGATGGCTGTCGTTTCCAGTGGTTGCGGCACCTCCGAGTCCGCCGACGATCCCGCTTCGCTGGAAATCGCTACTGCTGGTTCTGACTCAGGACTATCCAGCTGAAGCACTTCAGGTGTTGTCGCGGCCAATGGCGGGGCCGATTCAACGATCGACGGTTCTTCTGCATGCGTTGCACAGGCATCGATGCCGACACAATCCATTGGCGAGGCCACGGCTTCGGTACTGCAGCTCAGATCGGGCGCAGTTGCTGTTACTGCTGCGGAAAACTCGATCTTTGACTGGGAATCCAAGATCTGCGATGCGGAAGAGTCCTGAAGCTGACTGGCGGTGTAGATGTCCGTGCTCACATCCGTTTTTTCGGGAAGCGCATCCGCATGCAGAATTGTCGATGAACCGTCTGCAGATAGTGGAGTGTCAATCAGTTGATATTCGACGATGAATTGCAGTGATCCCAGTGCCACGCGAGTTCCTGGCACGAGTTGAACTTCCAGATTCGGTGGAATTTGGTGGCCATTCACGAACGTGCCATTCACACTACCGAGATCCTGAATTGTGACAGTCTGATTCTGG